>CAZJAM010000010.1:0-37395 GCA_964544095.1 uncultured Anaeroplasmataceae bacterium
TTTTTGGAAGTTTAAATGATTATCAAGTTTTATGAATATATTAAAAAACCTAGGGTTGATAAATATCAATTCCTAGGTTTGATTTAATAAAAATCTTAATATTATTTAAAACACTTCAAGTGTTCTCATTATAAGATAGGCAACGTATATAACATATAACAATATAAATGTAATACCTATTTTTCTTCCGAGTTTGCCCCTAAACGATAAAACAAATAATAATATTTGAACCGCAAGCATAACTACTAGATCAACAATTATTTGACTTCCTGTTGTAAGTGGGCAAATCACAGCACTTAATCCTAAAACAAATAGAATATTAAATATATTAGATCCAATTACATTACCTAAAGCAATATCGTTTTGTCCTTTACGAGCCGCAACTATAGATGTTACAAGTTCAGGAAGAGATGTTCCAACAGCTACAATAGTAAGACCTACTAATGATTCTGCTAAATCATGGTCAAGTCCTGCAAGGTCAGAACATTTAAGTGCAAAATTTTTAGCGCCAAATACTACAAGTTCTCCACCAACTGCAATTCCAATACCACCTATAAGGACAAGTAATAACGCAATCCATATGTTCATATCTTTAATTCCATCATCTTTTACCACCATATTGCCTTCGCTATCCATTACCATCTCTTCTTTTTCTGGATTGCGTTTAGCGTCAATTACTAAATATGTAATATAGGCAATAGCGCCAAGTACAAATATAAGACCTTCCCATCTTAAAATAGCATAGTCTCCTTTATAATTAAATACACAACCAAATAATACCAATAAAGCTGATACAAATAATAGTATTGGAAGTTCTTTCTTTAAAGATGATTTAGGTACTATTACTGTTGTAAAAATAACAGAAGCACCAAGTACAAGTAAAACATTACATATATTAGAACCCACAACATTACCAATAGCTACATTTGCGTTTCCTCCATTGATTAATACATCAATAGAATCTGACATTGATACCGCAAGTTCAGGAAGAGATGTACCAATAGCTACTACAGTAAGTCCTATTATCATAGGTGGTATATGAAGCTTTTTGGCGATTGATGATGCCGCACTCACAAATATATCACTAAATTTTACTAATGCAAATACACCCAGCGCAACAGATAATACAAACATTATTATTTGTACTGCAGTTGGCCATGTGCTATAAAACGATAATATCATAACCTGCCTCCAAAAAATAAGACTTAAGGGATCTAACCCCTTAAGTCTAAACTGCCTTTTAAGGTATTTATTTCCCTTAAGAATTTATAGTATTCGCAAGCTTATTTTGGTCTATTCCAGCTACAAACGCATCTAGACCTTTATTAACTTTATCAAATACTTTATTATTTAAAATGTCCAAATCATCTTTAGGAAATTTTCCTAAAACCCAGTCAACTACAGGAATAAGTTTTGATCTATCAATTCCAATTTTTATTCTTTGGAATTCTTCTGTTCCTAGGTTTTCTATAATACTCTTTAAACCATTATGACCACCTGCACTACCTTTAGCACGATATCTTACCTTACCAACAGGCATATCTAGGTCATCATTTATAACAATTATATCTTCTATATTTATCTTATAGAACTTTTTTACAAGTATTACTGAGTCTCCCGAAAGATTCATAAATGTTGTAGGCTTTAATAATATTATCTTTTCGGAATTGATACGCATCTCTCCAATATATCCCTTAAAGCTTTTATTTTCTCTAAATTCTACATTGTATTTTTCTGCATATTTATCAATAGCCATAAAGCCAATATTATGTCTAGTATTAACATAAGTCTCGCCTACATTACCTAGTCCTACAATTAATTTCATTATAGTAATTCTCTTTTACTCTTATCATATGAGTAAGTGAATAATCCACTTAGTGGCTCATTAGATAAAATTCTTAAAATTCCATGTCCAAGAAGAGTTCCAACTGATAATACTTTAATCTTATCTACTCTCTTCTCTTCTGGAATATCAATAGTATTAGTTAAGATTACTTCTTTAATCTTTGAAGCTTGTATTCTATCAATTGCAGGTCCTGATAGTACTCCATGAGTTGCGCAAACATATACTTCTTTAGCTCCAGCCTTCATAATAGCGTCAGCACCAATAGTAATAGTTCCTGCTGTATCAATCATATCATCAATCATAACGCAAGTCTTACCTTTAACGTCTCCAATGATATTCATAACCTCAGCCTTATTAGGCTCAGGACGACGCTTATCAATGATAGCGATTGGAGCTTCAAGTACTTGTGCTAATTGTCTTGCACGAGTAACTCCACCATGGTCTGGGGATACAACACATACATCCTCAAGCTTCTTATCTAGAATATAGTTAGCTAAAATAGGAAGTCCCATAAAGTTATCTACTGGAATGTTGAAGAATCCTTGAATTTGGTTTGCATGTAAGTCCATAACAATCATTCTATCAGCTCCAGCTGTAGTGATTAAATCAGCTACAAGTCTTGCAGTAATAGGTTGACGAGAACGAGCCTTTCTATCTTGTCTTCCATATCCATAATATGGTACTACAAGGTTAATTGATTCTGCAGATGCTCTCTTTAATGCATCACACATAATAAGTAATTCCATCAAATGATCATTTGCTGGTG
The DNA here is from genome assembly GCA_964544095.1 of uncultured Anaeroplasmataceae bacterium. Taxonomy (GTDB): domain Bacteria; phylum Bacillota_I; class Bacilli_A; order Acholeplasmatales; family Anaeroplasmataceae; genus UBA3206. Next base: position 2,613 of record CAZJAM010000010.1, read on the forward strand.
CAGATGTAGGTTGAACAACGAAGCAATGATGTCCACGAACAGTCTCATTAATGTTGATGTTTACCTCACCATCAGCGAATCTTAATACATCACAATTTGATAAAGGAATTCCAATTGATTCTGCAATTTCTTCTGCTAATTTGCGGTTAGATGATAATGAAAATAATTTAACTTTTTTTCCGAATAATTCTGACATTTTAATAATCTCCTATATCTTTCAAAATTATATATTTATTATAGCACTAATTAAATTAAAATAATAGTTATGAAAACAATATCATAATGACTTTTTTATACTAACTTACACTTAAGCGCATTAAGTCCCTTGTATTTTTCTAATACCTCTTCTATATCTACATTACCAAAAATATATAATGTAGGTCCTGAGCCAGATAAAAATGGTATAAACCCAAGTTGTAATAGGTCATCATATATATCACGAAGTGGTGTCATATATATTGATATCTTACCTAAATCATTAAATATATTTGATTTAACCATAGCTAAATCATTATTTTTTAATCCTTCTTTTATAGCTTTAAAAGCTTCATCTCTATTAATTCCATCATATGTATAAGCTTTATAAATAGCGGCAGTTGATATACCAAAATCAGGTTCTATTAATGTTAAATCTACATCATGAAGATTAGATTCAATTAGTTCAACTTTCTCACCTCTACCAGTACAATAAGATGGAGATTGATATAGACAATATGAAACATCTGAACCAAGCTTATTGGCAATCTCTTCAAGTTCTTTTAACGGAGCGTTAATATTAAAAAATCTATTTAATCCTCTAAGACATGCTGCCGCATCACTAGATCCACCAGCCATACCAGATGAAAGAGGAATATGCTTTTCAAGTATAATTCCTACTCCATCTTTTATATTATATTTTTCATAAAATAGTTTTAAGGCTTTTAATACAATATCATCTTCTATTTCAATATTTGACCTATACATTATATCAGGGGATTCAAAGAATGATAATTCATCATATAATGAAATAGGTACCATTATTGTATTAACACTATGATATCCATCCTCTCTTGTAGGTAATACCTCAAGAGATAAATTAATTTTTGCATATGCTTTTTCTTCTATCATTTTAATTCTCCTAAAGCGTCACTAAGACGCACAAAATCAGATACATCTAAAGCTTCAGACCTTATTGATTTATCATATCCTAAGCTTTCTAATACATTATAAATTGTATCTTTTGAATATCCTACTAGGGATAAATTATTCGCAAGTGTTTTTCTTCTTTGTGCAAATGCACTACGTACAAGCATAAAGAAGAATTTTTCATCCTTCGGGCTATATTTTTTCTCTTTATATAACTCTAATTTTATAACCGCTGAATCTACATTAGGTGATGGGACAAAAACAGTACGTGGCACTCTTATTTCCTTTGAAGCTTTAGTTCTATACTGAACTGCAATAGATAATGCGTTATAATCTTTAACTGCAGGCTTTGAGCAGATTCTATCTGCTACCTCCTCCTGCATCATCATTACATATGTGGTAATTTTTGATGTTTGTTCTAACAAACCTAAAATAATAGGTGTTGTAATATAATAAGGTAGGTTTGATATTAACACAACTCTTTTATAATCTTTAAAGTATATATCAATATCACTATTAACATCACACTTCAATACATCATTATTAATAATTTTGTAATTATTATAATCAGCTAAATTTTTATTAAGAATAGGTATTAAATCACTATCTATTTCATAACATAATAATCTATTACATTTAGAGGCGATAATCTCAGTTAGGGCACCAAGTCCAGGACCAATCTCTATAACATCTGTATCTCTATCAAGAGTGGCTACATCAACTATATTATTTAATATGTTTTGATCTGTTAAAAAGTTTTGTCCAAACTTCTTCTTTATATAGAAATCATTATCATCTATTATTTTTTTTGTACTTGTAATATTACCAACCTTATTTGGCATTATATTCACCTACTGCTTTTTTTAACTCACTAAGAGATACATCTAGTGAATTTAATCTTTTAATTAATGTTTTATTGTTAGGATTGCCTATGTTATATAAGCTCGCAATATATTCTCTTAAACTTTTATTTCCAACAATACCTAAATCATATAAATCATTAATGTTTATATCTAAATTATCTTTTGAATATTTAGTATTTAATATTGGATCTAAAACTTTCTTAATAGCTTCTAAAGATGCATGTTCTACACCAACCTTCTTATGATTAGATGATATACACACCTTCTTTTCAATATAGGCATTACGAGCATTTGGTACAACGCTTAACACCTTACTTCTTATTCTTTCACCTGGAAAATCAGGATCAAGAAATAATATTATTTCATATTTTAATGAATATTTTTTAATCATATTAAGTGTATCATTAGATATTTCACTGCCATTTGTTATAATGCATTTTAAATCTTTATATACACTTTGAATCTTTATCATATCATGTGTGCCTTCACACACAACTATTTGATTATACATCTCTATTCACCTTTTCCATAATATATACGGTTAAATGTATTTTTGGCATCTTCTATCAATCCCTTAACAATAGGAGAATATTTTTCAAGAGATATAACTTTCTTTGATGGTAATAATATCTTAATAGTATCAACCTTATCTAAGTCATCTGTATGCCTATATGCATATTGTGATAGACTTGATTCCTCAAAATAATATCTAAATAATATTTTATCATTTGAGTATTTAGTTCTTATTCTATCAACCTTTTTAATATCTGTTTCAAGTTTTAAATCAATAACTTCAAATAACTTTCTATCAAGAAGTCTATTACATAAATCATTTAATATAGGATCTTGTGAACGAGATAATTGTTTAAAAAATCCATTTACATATGCATCATCAAGGAATAAATAAGAATTAAGGTCATGCTCATTTATAGCTTTTAAAAAATCTTCAACATATCCATCTATATGTTTTCCTTCATTATTTAAATCCTTTATTCGTAGGAATATTGATTGTAAAAGCAATTCATAAGAACGCGCAACAGGGTGATAATATATTTGATTATACATATGATATCTTGCCATTAAATATGATTCAATTGCAGGAGCTCCTGACGCTCTATATGTAACCTCATTATTTACTATCTTCATACTTCTTATAATTCTATCAGAATCTATTGTTCCATATAAAGCCCCTGTAAAATATGAATCTCTTTGTAAGTAATCCATTCTATCTACATCAAGCTGTGAAGATGTTAGTTGTTCAATTAAAATAAATTTACCCTTATGCGCAATAACATTTGCGACATCTAAAGCCAAATTCTCATCATATTTTATAAGTATATTATGAATCTCTGTGTCTTCTAATATAACACGAACTGTCATTTCTTCATGAGATTCATATTGCATAACAGCTTCAAAAGCGTGTGAATAAGGACCATGTCCTGTATCATGAAGTAAGGCAGCACATAAAAATACTATTTGTTCATATTCGGATAACACATCTTTAATTCCTTCAGCATTTTCAAGCACTCTTCTTGCCATTTCATAAGCACCTAGTGAATGCCCAAAACGAGAATGTTCTGCAGTATGAAAAGTCATAGAAAGACCTGCAAGTTGTCTTACTCTACGAAGACGTTGAAACTCTTTTGAATCAATTAGCTCATCTATAATCTTATAATAAACCTTAATATATCCATAAATTGGATCTCTAAATACTTTTTCTCTTGATAGCTTATCATATAGCATAATACATTACCTCGCATATATAACAATTATATCATTTTTAATATGAAATTGAAAAAATAATATATATAGTTTATAATCAAATTATATTATATATTTTATAACACTATCAAATTATTATAGAAATAGAGGAATATTTTATGTTACCTAATAGAATTAGTACAATATACAAAGCTTTTGCCAATTTATATGGCGCAATACTTTCTGATGATGTTTATAGCATATTAAAAAAATACTACCCAGATATTCTAAAAAAAGATTTAATTGAAAACTTAAAAGAAAAATGTCAAACAGACACTAAAGGATATATTATTTTAAAAACAAATAATAATAAATATGTTATTGCGCTTACATTTATTCCAATCTATGAAATGGATGATGTTTTATCTCAAAGAAATATAAAATCATTTTATATTTATAATGATGTTTCTGATTTCTTAAAATATGCCGATTCTTCTTATTGTGAAGAAACACCTGAATACAGAAGATTATATAGATTTTATAAATATACCTTACGCCTAAGCGATGATGAAATTAAAAAGTGTTTTAAAACTATTTTACATATAAATCGCAGTGGTCAAACCGATATGGAATCAATTATTAAAACAATTAATGGTAAAATTGACACCGAGGATCAAGTTTATGATTTCTTAAATATATATCAAAAGTTTATTAATAATTTAAGAATTCCTTATAATTTAGGTCATACACCTGTTGAGGTAAGCTAAAATAAAAGAAGTTATGCCAGATGCTTTTTAAAGCACTAAGCATAGCTTCTTTTTGTTAAACTTATCCTATCTTTAAATAACACTGACTTTTTTATCAGTGAATTTTAAGTCAGTGTTGTTTTATCATCTATTCACATTATTTTCAATAGAAAGAAAATATAAATAAACATGAAGGTATCATAAGATGACGCAATAATTTATTAATATTTATATGTAAAAAGAGCCCTATCTTAAGGCTCTTCTTTAATATAATATAAGTTTTAATTATTACTTAACAATGTGTCCGTAAACAACTCCGCTTAAGCATCCAGCATTTGACTCATCTGTATCAATATGCATAGCTAAAGCATAGTTTTTAGATACACGTACAACTGTATCTTGGAATACAAGCTTACGTCCTGTCTCGTTTTCAACTTGAACAGATACGATATCACCATTCTTAACTCCTTCAGCCTCTGCGTCAGCTGGAGTCATATGAATGTGTCTCTTAGCTACAATAACACCCTCAGCTAAATCTACAGATCCTGCTGGTCCAACAAGTGTGCATCCTGGAGTTCCAGCGATATCTCCTGACTCTCTAACTGGAGCCTTAACTCCTAGAGTTCTTGCATCAGTAAATGATACTTCAATTTGGTTATGATCTCTGCATGGTCCAAGAATTGAACAATTGATTTCTCCTCTTACTCCTGTCTTAGGGTTAACTGGTCCTAAAACCTTAACCTTTTGTTCTGAAGCAAATTGTCCTGGTTGTGATAATTCCTTCTTAACAGTAAGAGTAGCTCCTTCTCCAAATAATTGCTCAAGAACCTCTTGAGTTACGTGTACGTGACGTGCACTAGTTTCAATTAAAATCTTTGCCATTATAATTACGTTCCTTCCGTTTAATATATTTTTTAAACACCTAATATTATACCAAATATTAATTTTTTTGTAAACTTGAATTAACATATTATGTTATAATTTAGGTAGAGGTGTTATTATGGATGTTTTCGATAAAATTATAAGTGGAGAATTTAGTTCTAAGAAAGTTTATGAGGATAATGATGTACTTGCTATTCTAGATTTATCTCAACAAGAGCCAGGTCATACTCTTGTAATTCCTAAGAAGTGTGTTAAGAATATGCTAGAAATTGATGAAGAAACTCTTCTTAAGGTTACAAAAGTTGTTCATAAGTTATGCAAGTTATACAAAGAAAAACTTAATTGTGAAGGATTTAATATTGTAAATAATTGTAATGAGGTTGCAGGACAAAGTGTTCCTCATTTCCATATTCACATAATTCCAAGATACAAGGATGATGATTCTAAATTATTATTTATTAATAATTATTCTAAATATGATGTTAGCGACGCTAATAACGAAGGTAAATATGATTTAGATGAAATCTTAAACAAGATTAAGGCATAATAAAAGAGGCTCAAACCTCTTTTTTATTTTATGTTTTCACCAACTACAACTTTATTACTTTTTAAAGCTATGTTTTTTAAATCATCCATTTTCTTAAATAAGGTATTATCTAATACCTCATATGCCTTTTTCTCTTTTGGATCAAATCCATCAACCTCAAGTATTGCTTGCGATATATAGTAAATATTTCCTTTTAATCTATTTAAATAATCTTCTCTTGTATTAAAATCAATAGATACAAATTCCTTTATAAAATTCACTAAATCTATTGTGAATGTAGCCATTACCAAATGAAGTATACGCTTAATATCATCTACATTAACTAAATTATTCCATCCAAGTACTTTACCTGTTTTCTTACGATATATTTTAAATAAATCATTATCATCAATAATATGTTCTACAAATTCTATTTCAACAGATGAAATATTATTATCAAGAGTAATCATTTGGATTAACGCAAGTTGTAAAGTTATATCATATCCATAATATAACATTTTCTTTTTTTCTTTATCTTTGCCTGCCATTTCTTCTAAATCTTTTAGCTCATTCATGTATTCATACCAAGCATTAGTAAATAGTTTTTGCTTATCCATATTATTTATCTCCTTTAAAAAATTCAAATACTTCATAGTCAAGACTATAGGTTGAATTAATATATTTTTTATTTGTCCAATGCTCTGGCATTAGACCTTGATATATATTATACATATATCTTTCATCTATTAAAAGAACAATACCTCTATCAGTTTCGTTTCTAATAACTCTTCCTGCAGCTTGTATTACCTTAGTAAAACCAGGGTAGGTATAAGCATAATCAAAACCTACACCAAATAGATTATCAAAATAATCTTTTTGAAGATTATTTACTAAATTTACTTGTGGTATTCCAACTCCTACTATTATTACTCCTTTTAAAAGATCCCCTTGGAAATCTAGTCCTTCACTAAATGAACCGCCAAGAACAAATAATCCTAAATGATTATCTTTTGTATTTTTAAAAGTTTCAAATATTTGTATTCTTTTCTCTTCTTTAATATCACTTTCTTGAATAACAAGATTGTAATTAGGATTATTAAAGTTTTCTAAGAATAAAGACATATATTTATAACTTGGGAAAAACACAATATAGTTACCAGGATTTTTATTAATAACAATATTTGTATCTTCTACAATATATTTAATAGTTTTTTCTCTATCTTTGTATCTTGTAGAAACTCTATTATCAATTATTATATCTAAATTATTAGGATCAAATGGTGATTTTAATGTCATAAACTTACCATCACCTTTTGTTATAAGCTCCATATAATAATTTATAGGATACATTGTAGCGGAAAATAATAGGCAGCCATTCACTTTATTTTTTATAATATTATATGTATACTCTCTTGCATCTAAACATTGAAGTTTTATTATATAATCATTATTATTCTCTTCAATAATGAATCTATGAGATTCTGAATAAATTTCTGCAATATTTAAAAAATCAAGAATAGAAAAATATACAAGTGATATTTCGTTTCTATTATCAATAGGATGTTCTATATCAGATAATATTATTTCAACACTTTTTCTTATTGATTCAAGTATGTTATAAATATTATCATCAAGAAAAGAGGAATAATACATATTACCATCAATCATCATTTCACTATATTTATTTAGCTTTTCTTCTAATGATACCATATCCCTATGTATTACATTACCTTTTTCTTTTAAGGCATAATACATATCAACAATGCTAGAATATTTTATTTCTGCTGAATACATATCTTTAGCACGTGATACTAAATTATGTGCTTCATCAATTAATAATTTAGGCTTATATATAGAATCATCAAAATAACGTATTAAATGTGCTGATGGTGAAAATACATAATTGTAATCACAAACTATTACATCACATAATTCTGATAAATCTAATGAAAACTCAAAAGGACATATTTTATATTCCATAGAAAGTGCCATTATTACATCTCGCGTAAATAAATTATATGAGTTATAAGCATATTGAAGTGCAGTCATAAGCCTATCAAAATAACCTTTGGCATACATACATTTTTGAGGGTCACATACTGGTGTTTCCATAAAACATGATTTAGCTTTAGAAGTTAAAGATAAAGCTTTTACTTTTAACCCTTTATCTATAAGCAATTTAAGTGATTCTTCAGCTACTTTTTTACATGTAGATTTTCCAGTTAAATAGAATAATTTTTCTCTATCATTTTTTAAAGATTTTATACCTGCAAATAATGACGCCATAGTCTTACCAATTCCTGTAGGCGCAATGGCATATAATATTTTTTTATGCATTAGGGTGTAATATGCTCCCTTCATCATATCACGTTGCCCATCCCTTATTTTATCATATGGGAATTTTATTTTATTAATTGTATCAATTCTATCGCTTTTCTTTTCTTCTAATATATTAAGCCATGATACATAATTAGTTAAAGATTCATAATAAAAATCTCTTAATTCATCATATGAATAAACAACGGGAAAATATATAGTTTCATATGTAGATGTATTTATATAGGTAAGTCTTAAATTAATTTCTCTCATTTCATATAAATCCATATACATATAACCATATAGTTTTAATTGTGCTAAATGCTCACGGTGATAATCTATATCAATATCTTTAAGGTTTAATTTTGTAGATTTAATTTCTTCTAAAACTGTGCCTATCTCTGTTTTAAGTACTCCATCTATTCTTCCCTCAAGAGTAATTTCATAATCATTTACAAGAACAGTATTCTTCACATAAAACTCTTTTTTATCGTTATCACTATATTTATGTTGAATAAATTGATGAGCTTTTATTCCATCCTTACCTGAAGCATTAGAAAAAAAGTCTTGTGATAAGTCACCAGACGCATACAAAAAATATGCAATTTCTCTTACTCCAATACTTATTTTCATTTATTTATTCCTCACATATATCCAAAAAATTAGAATTTATTATTTTAACGTTTGGCTTACCTATTAAATGTAGGTCGTGGAATTCTTTATCTAATACATTAAATATACTTGGTCTTAAATCTAAGCCTTTCTTAGGCCAATTAGATTTATTATGTCTATTTAATGAAATAGAATCTAGTGCTACATTTAAAATATTATCACCTACAATAGTTATTCCATTTTCACTATCTATATTAATATCTTTAAATAATACATTATTAATTTTTCCAAGTATAGTGTCATTATCTCTTTTAACGTTAGTGATACTTATACCCTCATCTCTTCCCCACCAATTTATAGGAGATACAAGATGTGTATCTATTTTAATTCGTTCAAATTTTATATTATTTACACTTCCCCCATCTCTTAACATTAATGATATTCCTCTATTTGAATCATATATTTCTATATCATGAAAATATATATTATTAAAATCACTAACTGATTCAGTACCTATTTTAATTGCGGCGCTTGTAGACTTAAACTTACAATTATATACCTCTACATTTTCAACAATTCCATATTTTTTGGCATATGATGTTGATTTTAATACTACACAGTCATCTGCTGAATATATATCACAATTTCTTATTATTATATTTTTAGAATGGTCTGGATCTATTCCATCACAATTTGTAAATATAGGATTATTTTTAATAGTAACACCATCTATTAAAATAGTGTCACATCCAACAAGGTGAATAGTCCAAAATGCACTCTTACATAAGAATACATTTTTTATAGTAATATTTTTAGAATCTTCTAAATAAATAAGTGGTGTTCTTGGATAATAAGCACCTTCTATATGATATTTTGTAACATGGCCTATAAAATATTCTTCACTACCATCAATTATACCAGGTCCATCTATTACTATATTATTTAATCCATATCCAAATATAAAATATGTATTAGGTTTGCCATTATATGAACAATCCTCCCATGTATTTTTATATATAATTTTATTACCTGAATCAATGGTTTTAAAATCATCAATATCCCCTGACATTTTTATATGGCAACCCTCGGATAAATATATATTTGCGTTATCACATAAATTAATAGTACCACACTTATATAAGCCTTCTTCAATTATTAATCTATCTTTATTTTTTGCACATTCTTTAATAGCGTTTGATAATATTTTTGCGTCATTATCTATTCCATTTTTATATGGTTTAAATTCACTAAAATATCTATCCATAAATACCTCCCACATTTATTAAAAAGGGGATTGTTATCCCCTTAATTATATTATTTATTTTCTTCTTCTACTTCATCACTATTATTTTCAAATTCACCCATTTCCTCAAAATCATCATGAGGCACAATAGCGATTGTAGATACATTTTGTCCTGCTCTTAAATTAATTACCTTAACTCCTTGAGTAGCACGAGATGTAAGTGAAATATCAGCTGCTGCCATACGAATTACTACACCTTTATTTGTTGTAATAATTAAATCTAAGTCATTGGCTATTGCAGATAATGATACTAAATCACCATTCTTTTCTGTGGCATTGAATGTTTTAACTCCCATTCCTCCACGAAGTTGTGAACGATATTCAGTTGCGTTAGTTCTCTTACCATAACCATTTGATGTTACTACAAGAATTTGGTCATCATCGTTATAAATCTTTGTGATTCCTATCAAATGAACACCTTCTGGAAGTGTCATACCACGAACTCCTGCGGCACTACGTCCAATAAGTCTTATTTGATCTTCATTAAATCTTATAGCTTTACCGTTTGAAGCACCAAGAATTATTTCATCATGTCCATTTGTAACAATTACTGATAATAATTCGTCTCCTTCTTTTAATTCAATTGCGATAATACCATTTGATCTAATATTTTGGAATTCAGCAAATGATGTACGTTTTACAACTCCATTCTTAGTGGCAAAGAAGAAATTCTTATCTTTATCTTTTAAATCTTTAACTGTAGTTATTGTTTGAAGTTTTTCTCCTTCTCCAAACTTAAGTAAGTTAACTACAGGAAGTCCTTTTGCGGTACGAGTTCCTTCTGGTACTTGGTATCCTTTTATATCATAAATTCTTCCAAGATTTGTAAATACAATTAAATGATCATGAGATGACATAGGTAGAATATGGTCAACTACATCGTTTGCGTTAGTTTTAATACCTGTAATTCCTACTCCACCTCTATTTTGAGTATGATAAACATCTTGTCTCATTCTCTTAATATATCCAGATTTAGTAACTGTAATTACTACATCCTCTACTGGTATTAAATCTTCATCTTCAATATTTAATGCAGTAGAAAGTGATAATTCAGAACGCCTCTTATCTCCATATTTTTCTTTAATTTCAAGAAGTTCATTACGTATAATATTAGCTTTACGATCTTCTGATACTAAAATATCCTTTAAGTCTGCGACAACCTTAATTAAATCATCGTATTCTTGCATTGTCTTTTCTCTATTCAATCCGGATAAACGTCTTAATTGCATATCAAGAATAGCTTGTGCTTGAAGATCATCAAGACCAAATCTATTCATTAATTGTTCTTTTTCAGTACCATCTGTTGTATTTCTTATTACACTAATAATTTCATCTATATTATCTAAGGCTATTTTTAATCCCTCTAATATATGTAGACGTTGTTCTGACTTATCTAAATCAAATTTAGTACGACGTGTAATAACATTAAATTGGTGAGCTAAATATACTTCTAATGCCTTCTTTAATGTAATACATTGAGGTTTACCATCAACAAGGCATATCATATTTATTCCAAAGGATGTTTGAAGTTGTGTTAATTTATATAATTTATTTAATAATACTTGTGGATTAACATCATGTCTAACCTCAATTACAATCTTAGTTCCGTTACGGTCATTAGATTCATCACGAAGATCTATTATTCCATCAACAAGTTTTAATTTTGTTACTTCTCCAATACGTTCAATAAGTCTTGCCTTATTTACAGTATATGGAATTTCACGAACAATTATTTGATGATGTTTTTGAGCTTGTTCAGCCTCTTCTATATCAACCTTAGAACGAATAAGGATTGTTCCAAGACCTGTTTCATATGCACTCTTAAGTCCAGCGGCCCCAAGAATTAATCCTCCTGTAGGAAAATCTGGTCCTTTAATAAATTGCATTAACCCATCTGTATCAATATCAGGATTATCCATTAATGCTATAACTCCATCAATAACTTCTCCTAAGTTATGTGGTGGAATATTTGTTGCCATACCTACAGCAATTCCCATTGAACCATTTACAAGTAGGTTTGGAAATCTTGCAGGAAGTATAGTTGGTTCTATTTCAGTTGCGTCATAGTTATCAATAAAATCTACTGTATTTTTATTAATATCACGAAGCATTTCCATAGAAATTTTAGACATTCTTGCCTCAGTATAACGCATTGCGGCAGCACCGTCTCCGTCTACTGAACCAAAGTTACCATGTCCATCAACAAGCATATAACGATAGTTAAATGGTTGAGCCATACGAACCATCGCATCATAAATAGAAGAATCTCCATGAGGGTGATATTTACCCATTACTTCTCCTACAATTCTTGCAGATTTTTTATGAGCTGTATTTGAATATACACCAAGTTGATTCATTCCATATAAAATTCTTCTTTGAACTGGCTTTAATCCATCACGCGCATCTGGAAGTGCACGTGCAACTATAACTGACATTGCATAGTCTAAGAATGAAGATTTAACTTTTTGAGTAATCATGACAGGTTCTACTTTGTCATGTTCCTCCTTTATTATTTCTTCTTCAGTAAGATTTTCATCATCTATATTATTGTTATTATTATTTTCCATGATTTCCTCCTACTATAAATCAATATTTGCATATACTGCATTTTCTTGAATAAATTCCTTACGAGGACCTACATCCTCTCCCATTAACATACTAAATGTTTGATCCGCAAGCATTGCGTCATCCATTTGTACTTGCATAAGTATTCTTGTTGCAGGGTCCATTGTTGTTTCCCATAATTGAGATGGATCCATTTCTCCAAGTCCTTTATATCTTTGTACTTCAGGCTTTCCACCCATTACTTTCTTAAATTCTTCAAGTTCTTCATCTGAATAAGCATAATTCATTTTCTTTCCAACACTTATTCTATATAATGGTGGTTTTGCAAGATATATATAACCTGCCTCTATTAATTGTGGCATATATCTAAAGAAGAATGTTAATAATAATGTTGCGATATGAGCTCCATCAACATCGGCATCTGTCATTATTACAATCTTATGATAACGTGCCTTAGTTATATCAAAATCTTCACCAAATCCAGTACCAATTGCTTGAATCATTGATACTATTTCATTATTTTGTAACGCTCTATCTTGTCTTACTTTTTCAACATTTAATACTTTACCTCTAAGTGGTAAAATAGCTTGATATTCAGAATCACGACCAGATTTTGCAGAACCTCCGGCTGAATCTCCCTCTACTAAATACATTTCACATTTTTCAGCATCTTTTGAATGACAATCAGCAAGTTTTGATGCCATCATAATACCAGAAAGTGGTGATTTACGAGTAGTTTCTCTTGCTTTTTGTGCAGCTTCTCTTGCACGAGATGCAAGTATTACTTTTTCTACTATAAGTTTAGCCTCATTTGGATGTTCTAACAAATAACTTTCAAATACTTCTCCAACTATTTGAGATGTTATTTGTCTTACTTCACTATTTCCAAGTTTAGTCTTAGTTTGTCCTTCAAATTGAGGGTTTGGATGCTTAATAGATATAATTGCTGTAAGTCCTTCTAGGGCATCATCTTGTTTTAAATTATCCTTTTTAAGCATATTTTGGTCAGTTCCATATTTTTTAATAATACGAGAAATAGCCATCTTAAATCCATCTACGTGATATCCACCCTCATGTGTATGAATGTTATTTGCAAATGAATATAAATTTACAAGATAATCTGTTGTATATTGCATAGCAATTTCAACAGTTATACCATCAATTTCTTTATCAGTATAAATTATATCTTTATGAACTGGAACTCTTGATTCATTTAAAAATTTAACATATTCAATAATTCCACCCTCATAATGATAAGATACATCATGTTGGTTTTCTATAAATTCACTTCTCTTATCACGAATAGTAATTTTAAGTCCTTTATTTAAAAAAGCTAATTGTTGAATACGAGTACGAAGTGTTTCATAATTATATGTTGTTGTTTCTGTAAAAATTAAAGGATCTGCCTTAAATGTAACCTCAGAACCATTTTCTAAATCAGTTGGTCCAATTTCTTTTAAAGGTTCTACAGTTATACCACGAGCAAATTTAATAGAATATAGAATATGATTACGTCTAACTCTAACTTCCATCCACTCAGATAATGCATTAACTACAGAAGCACCAACTCCATGTAGTCCTCCTGAAACTTTATATGATCCACCACCAAATTTTCCTCCAGCGTGAAGAACAGTAAATATTGTTTCAACTGTAGACTTACCAGTCTTAGGGTGAATATTAGTAGGCATTCCACGTCCATTATCAGTAACTCTTATAATTTCACCTGGAAGTATTTCTACCTCAATATGATTACAAAATCCTGCTAAAGCTTCATCAATAGAATTATCTACAATTTCCCATACTAGATGGTGTAATCCTCTTTCTGATGTTGAACCTATATACATTCCAGGTCTTTTTCTTACTGGATCTAGTCCCTCAAGAACCTGAATTTGATTTTCATCATAAGCTTCAGATGCTTTCTCTTTTGTATTAAAATCCATTTCTTTTAAAACATTAGTAGAAACATCTTTTTCTTCTAGCTTAATTTCTTCATCCTTTAATTCTTCAGCCATTTTTACATTACTCCTTTTTTAAATATATTATTTGTGCCTTATTTTTTAAAGCGTTTGGAATTAAATCAATAGATGTAGTTGTAATAAATGTTTGATTTTCATTTATTAAAAACTTAACTAAAGATAATATTCTATCATTATCTAATTCTGAAAATACATCATCAAGTAATAAAATAATATTATTACCAAATAATTCTCTCATATAATAAAATAATGATATTTTAAGTGATAATACAATACTTCTAACTTGACCCTGTGAAGAATAAGATATAGCATTGTTATCATTTATAATAAACATAAAATCATCTCTATGAATACCTTTACTAGTACTTTTTGTAAAAATATCATATTCAAGTCTTTCTTTATAAATAGTATCAAAATCTTCATATTTAACTGATGGAACATATTTTATATATAAATTTTCACCATATAAATTATTATGAATTTTTTTAATATTATTATTTATATTATTAATAAAATCTTCTCTATATTTATAAATTTTTTTACCTGTTTCTATAAGTTCTAAAGTTATAACATCAAGAATAGTTTTATTTTTTTCATTATAATTTTTAAGTATTTCATTTCTTTCTTTTAAAATCTTATTATATTTAGATATTTCATATATATAATTTTTATTAATAATAGAAAGTTCTGTATTTAAAAACTGTCTTCTTTCACTTTTTGTTCCATATACTAAACTAAGATCAAATGGTGAAAACATTATAGCTTTTATATTTCCAATAAAATCACTTATTTTTTTATATACTACATTATTAATAAGTAATTGTTTACCTGATAATGAAATAACCATTTTATATTTTTTATTATCATTTATTTCAATTACACCAAAATCATTATTTTCTTTAATAATATCTTCTATATTATTTGTTTTATGACTTTTAGCTTTACTTATTAAATAAATAGATTCTAATATAGTAGTTTTACCACAAGCATTAGGTCCTACTAAAATAACAAGATTATTATTAATATTTAAGGTAATGTCATCGTATATTCTAATATTTTTTAAATGAATCTTATTAATCAAGATGTATCTCTAAATCTTCTACCTTAACTATGTCACCTGGATATAATTTTCTACCTCTTCTAGTTTCTCTTTCACCATTAACTAAAACAATGTTATCAAGTAAATAAATTTTAATTTCTCCACCAGATGTAATAATACTTTCTACTTTTAGTAGTTGTTGAAGTGTTATAAATTCACCTTTTATTTTAATATTTTCCATAAAATCACCTATGCCTACTTGTATATTATATCAAAAAAATTAAAAAAATACCATATTTTAGACATTTTAAATAAAAAATTAAAAAAATACTATATTATATAAAAAAAGCCCTAAATACGAAATTTAAGGCCTTATAATTTATTTATATTATAAATTTACTGGTAAAATTATTTGAAGTAGGTTTAATGTATTTGTTCCTCTTACTACAAATGGCTTAACATTACCTGATAATTCAATAATTATTTCATAATCATTAAATGATCTTAATGCATCAAGCATATATTCTGAATTAAATCCAATTTGAAATTCTTCATTACAATCAATATCATTTGCAATTATTTCTTCTTTAGCATCTCCTATTTGAGAGTTTGAAGTACAAATTTCAATTTGTCTATTTTTATTTATATTTAATTTAACTGTAGAATAAGCTAGTTCTCTATTTTTTTCAGTATCATGAGGAGATACAATTGATACACGCTCAATAGCTTGTACTAAATCATCTTTATTAAACTTTAATGTAGCTGTATACGATGTTGGAATAACTCTTGTTGTATCAGGAAATTGACCATCAATAAGTCTTGTTTGAAACATTACCTTATTATATTTAAATAATACTCTATTATTTTCAAAATATAATCCTATAATATCATCATAATTATCAACAATCTTTAATAATTCATCTAATGATTTTGAAGGAATAATAATATTAAAATCATTATATGCTTCGTTTAAAGTAATTTTCTTTTGAGCAAGTCTATATGAATCTGTACCAATACATGTTAATTCATTATTAACTAATTTAAAATTAACTCCTGTAAATATTGGTCTTCTTTCTGATTTTGAAGTAGCAAATCCTGTTTCACGAATAATTGATTTAATAAGTGATGTTTCTAAATTTAAAGGATTTTCTAATGTTACAAAATCTATAGGTGGATAATCTTCATAAGACATAACTTTTAAATTATATTCTCCTCTATCTACTTTAATATATAGTTGATTATCATCTAAAAGTTGTAACATAACTTTTTTAGAATTAACCTTTCTTATAATATCTATAAATAATTTACCATTAATTAAGCATTTACCTGATTCTTCTATTTCAATTGATTTATCAGATATCATAACCTCTATTGAAATATCCATATTAGAAGTTGTTAAATATATATCAGATGGTGTTACATCCATTTTAATACCATATAAGCTTGGCATTGAAGTTTTAGATGGTAAACCTCTTGATACTATATTCAAATTTTCTAATAGCACATCACGATCAATTGTTAATTTCATTTTAAAATTTCCTTTCTTTTTTATTAATTATATTATTCTTATTATTACACATTGTGGATATGTGGAAAAGTAATAAAAACGGCTTTATTATCACGTATTTATTATAACATATTTTGTCTATAAAATGTAGATAAAATGTGGTTAATCTATACTTAATTTTTTAAGTACTGTATTATATCCTATTTTTAAGTCTTGATTACTTTTTAATTCATTTTCCATTTTAGCAACTGCAGTCATTACTGTTGAATGATCCTTATTACCCATAAGTGAACCTATTTTAGTAAATGGAAGATTATATTTATTTCTTAATATATACATACATAATTGTCTTGGTACTACAATATTAGATGTTCTCTTTTTACCAATAAGATCAGATACTGATATATTATAAAAATCACATATTATAGATTTAACATTTTCATATAATTCATTAGAATCATTATTATCCTTATTACTTATAATAGAAGATAAAGCTTCTTTAGCTAATTCAAGTGTTACATCTTTATCATTAATATCAGCATAAGCAAGTACTCTTCTAAGACATCCTTCAAGTTCTCTTATATTATCAAATAATGTAGCTATATATGATATTACATTATCTGATATAGATGCAGGAGATGATTGAGACAATTTATATTTTAAAATGTTACACTTTAAATCATTATCTGGTGTTTCAATATCTACTGTTAATCCATAATTGAATCTAGTAGTTAATCTATCCATTATATTATTTAATTGATTTGCTGGTTTATCAGATGTAATTACTATTTGTTTATTATTATTAGTTAAATTAACAAATATATTAAAGAATGCTTCTTGTGTTTTAGGAGCTGATGAAATCATTTGAATATCATCAATTAAAAGCATATCCAAATGATTATATTTTTCATCAAATTTATCTAATTCTTTATTTTTAGCTGCAAGTGAATATTCTTTTATAAAATTTTGAGTAGTCATATATAATACTTTTTTATCTACATGAGCATCTAAATAATAATTACCTATTGCCTGCATCAAATGTGTTTTACCAAGTCCAACTCCTCCAAATATATATAAAGGATTGGCAGCTATACCTGGTTGTTGAGCTGTAATATATGCACTTCTTTGAGCAAATCTATTACTTTCACCTATAATAAATGAGTCAAATGTATAAGAAGCATTTAAATTAGATTCAAAAGATGGTAATTTATTTACTACTTTTTCTTCACCTTTATTTTCAATATTAACTAAATCTTCTTTTGTAATAAATTTAAATCTTATTTGATCATCTGTTAATGTAGGTATAATTTTTTTAATGTTATTATAAAAAATATTATTAATTTTACTTTTAATATAAGTAGATGGAACTAATATATATATAAGACCATTTTCTTCTTTTATAATATTACAATCATTAAAAGATTCATCTATAAGTTCTTGATCATAATTTTTTTCTAATTCAGACAAAATATCTGACCATAAAAGTTGTGTTTTTTCCATATTATTTTCATTCCTTTTTTATTGTATCTAAATATTATCAAAATAAAAAAAAATATCAATAATTTTTTTTCCACAAAAAAATGTGGATAACTTTTAATTTTAAAATAAAAATGTTTATAAAAAAGTGGATAAATAATATAAAATAAAGGCTCTACTAAGCCTTAAAATATAATTATTAACTTTTCCACATTTAAAAGTTATAAACAATAAAAGTTATCCACATTTTATCAAATAAAATTTTATAAAAATTGTGGATTAATTTAATGTAAAAAAAATTAATTATTTTCATTAATATTTTCATTGACTTTAAAAAAGTGATATGTTAAAATTACTACTGCATGGTTTCGTAAAAGAAAGTGAGGCTAAAGTTATGAAGAGAACATATCAACCTAACAAGCGTAAAAGAAAAGTTACTCATGGTTTCCGTGTTAGACAAGCATCTAAGAATGGTCGTAAAATCATTGCTAGAAGACGTAGACAAGGACGTAAGCAATTATCTAAGTAAATATTAACTATATTATAAAAACCTGAACTACCTGATAAAATATAATGATTGTTTTTTAAGGTAGTTCTTTTGTTTTATAATAAGGAGTATTAAATGAAAAAAAAATATCACGTTAAAAGAAACGAAGAAATTGAATCTATCATTAAGAATCATAAGTCTTATGGTAATAAATATTTTAATGTATATATAAAAACAAACGAGACCACTTATATTCGTTATGCACTTAGCGTAGGTAAAAAGATTGGTATTGCGGTTATACGTGTTAAACGCAAACGTCAAATAAGATCTATTATAGATAATTTAATAGATATTAATCAAAATTTAGATATTTTAGTGGTGGCTAAACCACCTATTAATAATATTAATTTTGATGAAATGAATAAGCAAATTGCTTATTTATTTAAAAAATTAAATATAAAAATGAAAAATTAAAGGAGAAAAATATTGAAAACTTATTTTAAATCAAAAATTAATAAGATTTCATTAATAGCTATACTTTTAGTTGTAGTTTTAACCTTAACATCATGTCGTAGTGGTAAATGGCCAACAACTATTTATGATTCTTGGAAAGATGAATTTAATTTTTCAGGATTCTTCCAAGGTTTATTTGGATGGCCAGTTGCTATTCTTTCATACCCAATTGCATGGCTAATGCATGGAATTGGACATTTATGTGGAGATAAGTATTTTTGGGGTATTTTATTTACTACTCTTATAGTACGTACTATTGCATGGCCAATTTATGCAAAACAAAACAGTACTTCTGTTAAAATGCAACTTATTCAACCTGAAATGACTAAAATTCAAAATAAGTATAGAGGTAGACAAGATCCAGAATCTCAACGTAGAATGCAAGCTGAGACTATGGCTGTTTATAAGAAATATAAGATGAATCCATTTGGATGTCTATTCACTATGTTTTTACAATTTCCAATATTCATGGGAATGTATGAAGCAGTAAGACGTATCAACTTATATTCTACTACTACTCTTGATGGTGGATATAGTACAATTAGCCAACCTGGTAGATTTGTACTTGCAAATACAAAAGTATTTAACTATTTTGATTTGGATAGTTCATTTTCTACTGGTGCAGTACATGATAAGATTTTCGTTGTTATTTTAGCTTTAGGATTTAGTGCAATTACACTTCTTTCTCAGCATTTAGCTCAGAAAAAGCCTAGTTACATGAAAAACACTGGAACTCAAAGAACAGTTGGAAATCAAAATGATACTGCTAAGCAAATGAAAATGATGAATTATTTTATGGTAATAATGTTCTTTATCTTCTCACTACAAAATACTGCACTAGCATTATATTGGTTAATTGGAGGAGTTTATCAATTACTTCAATCATTTATTGGAAGAAAGATGAATGAAAAACATTATTATAAACTAACAGGTACAGTTCCTGTTAAGGTTAAAGAAAAAAATGATAAGAAGGCGTAGGTGTTACAATGCAAAGAAAAATTGATATTGAAGCTACTTCTGAAGAGGAAGCATTAAAGATTTCTGTTGAAAAATTACATATTTCAGCTGATAAAATATTTATTAATAATTTAGGTGATAATAAATATGAGGCATTAGTTGACGTAGACCTAGCCCTAGAGGGAAAGAAATATCTTGAAGGTATTTTAAACGCAATAGGTTTACAATATCAAATAGAGGTTAGACGTAGTGGTGAAGAGGAAATTAATTATGTTATTGAATCTAATGAAAATCCACTTTTAATAGGTGTTAAAGGTAAAACTCTTGATTCACTAAGCCTATTAATTAAGAACTTACTTGGTACTTATACTAAGGAAAAATTAATTGTAAGTCTAGATGTTGGAAACTATAGAGCTAATAGAATTCGTCAATTAGAAATTTTAGCAACTAAGACAGCTAAGGAAGTCGCAAGAACTAAAGTTGATGTAAAACTTAGAGCTATGAACTCATTTGAGCGTAGAGTTATTCACGAGAAGCTTTCAGAATGGCATGATGTTTATACTGAATCTGAGGGTGAAGGCGAAGAAAGAGCTATAGTCATTAAGGCTGTTAGAGAAAATTAATAAAGAGACCCGCGAGGGTCTTTTTTTATGTTATAATACTTATGTATGAGAAAAAGGTATATAAAAATAATAAAAAGAGGATTATTCATTTTAATAACTTTTATAGGATCTATGTTACTATATATGATAGTTAATTGTTCAATTGAAAATATTAAGATAACTGCACTTACTACTGAATTCATGAAGAAAGGAGTATACCAAAGTGAAATGTCAGATAGTAAGAATAAATACTATAAAGTTCCACGTGAAACATGGATGTCAACTGATGATAGTTATGTTATAAAAAATGGACGTATGACGTATGGTAATAGTGGAGATATATTATTAACTACTCATTCATATGCAGAGGATAGTGCATTTTTAAATGACGTTATAAGTATATTCTTTGGAGGACATTGTTCTAGCGTTTGTTATGATGAGGCATATAAGGGTAAAAGATATTCAAATAACTATTCTATTGAATCACATTATTACGATAATGTTCAATATGTATATTCAGGATTTTGGGATGATGAAAATAAAAAAAGAGATGTTATGGCATTAAGAGTAAAAGCTAGTGATGAAAAAAAGAAAGAGGCATTCCATAATATAGCTGATTGTATAGGTAAAAAATATAATAAAACGTTCATATTTAATACTAAAGATCGTTACTATTGTACAGATCTTATTTCACGTGCATGGGAGAAGGTTGGAATAGACCTAAATTATGATGGATTTTATTGTAGTGTACAGGATATTGTATGTAGTGATGAAACATATATTTCATTCTATAAAGTATGTAAAAAAGATGTTAATTATTACTATTATTTAGGATAATGTTTCACGTGAAACAAGAAAGGTATTATATGGAAAAATATGAATACATTTTAATAGACTTAGATGATACAATTTTCGACTTTAAAAAAGGAGAGAGAGCCTCACTTATTAAAGTTATGAAAGATATGGGTTATAGTTTATCTGAAAAAGAAATATTATTATTTTCAAAAATTAATGAAAAATACTTTCAAAAATACGCTAATGGTGAAATTTCAAGAGATGATTTTCACAATAAAAGATTTAATGAATTCTTTAATTTATTAAATATAAATTATGATTTTCACTTAGCTGATGCAAAATATATGGAAGAGTTAAGTATGGCCACAATTTATGTAGATGGTGCTTATGATTTTTTAATGAAACTACATAAAAAATATAAACTATTTATAGCTTCTAATGGTATGTATGAAATTCAAGTTTCAAGATTAAAAAAAGCCAATATATTTGATTTATTTGAAAAAATATATGTATCATCTAAAATAGGTGCTAATAAACCAGATTCAAAATTTTATGAATATATATTTAATGACTTAAACAATCATGATAAATCTAAATATTTAATGATTGGAGATAGAGAATCATCTGATATAATTGGAGGCATAAATTCAGGTATTGATACTATGTATTTTAATAGGTTAAATAATGTGATTAAAACTAAACCAACATATGTTATAAACAGCCTTGATAGTTTTAATATAAATATGCTTGAAAAATAATAAATTAAGGCTTTGTTAAGCCTTTTTATTAACTTTAAAAATAAAGCTTTATTGACATATATAACTATTAAAATATTATCAGTAAAATGGTTATTTTTATATTGAAAAAAATACCATTATAAAATATAATTTTATATGGTATAATATTAGTATTAGAGGATGGTGAATATTCATGGCATATATGGCATTATATAGAGCTTATAGACCTCAAAAATTTAGTGAGGTTGTAGGACAAAGACATATAGTAAGAACATTACAAAATGCTATTAAACTTAATAAGGTAGCCCATGCATATTTATTTTGTGGACCTCGTGGTACAGGAAAAACAACAATGGCTAAAATTATGGCTAAAGCGTTAAATTGTGAAAAAGGTATGGTAGAGGAGCCTTGTTGTGAGTGCCAAAATTGCATTGGCATTATGAAAGGTCAAATATCTGATGTAATTGAAATGGATGCCGCATCTAATAATGGAATTGATGAAATACGTGATATTAGAGAAAAAGTTAAATTAATGCCTGCATATGGAAGATATAAGGTATACATAATAGATGAGGTTCATATGCTTTCAACACAAGCATTTAACGCTCTACTTAAAACACTAGAGGAACCACCTAGTTATTGTGTTTTTATTTTATGTACAACAGATCCTCAAAAAATTCCTATGACAATTTTATCAAGATGTCAAAGATTTGATTTCCAAGGAATTTCTCCTGAAGATGTTAAATTTAATCTTTCAAGAGTCGCTAAAAGTGAAAATATAAAAGTAACTGATGATGCCCTTGATTTAATATCTGAAGCCTGTGAGGGTGGAATGAGAGATGCGTTATCATTATTAGATCAAAGTATATCTTTTTCATCAGACGATGTAGTAGATTTAGATGATGTAACACTTGTATCAGGATCAGTTAATAAGGATGCTGTAATAAAATTAATTGAAAATGCTTATAACAATAACCAAGAGGAAATTTTAAAAATAACAAATGAAATAATTAGTGAAGGTAAGGAAATTGAAAAAATTACAACAGATATTATTTCATTTTTAAGAGATTTACTGATGTATAAATCAAAATTTGGTTCAAAGGCAATTTATAATAATAAAAAATTCCAAGAATTAAGTAATATTCCAAATGAATATATTTATTCATGGTTACAAGAATTAAACAACGTTCAAAATAATATTAAATTTACTAATCAAAAAAGAGCTTATCTTGAATTAGGATTATTAAAGATGGCTGATGTAAAGATTAATAATTATAATGATTTGATGACTAAAATTAATGAAATGGAAGGACGAATTTCATATCTTGAAAGAAGAAAACCTACAGTTGTTTTAGAAGATTCTAATAAGAATGAAAAAATTAATAACGAACCTTTAATAAAACCTATTGAAATAAAGAAGGATAATACAGTATTAAATAATATGGAATCTGCAAAGGAAGTATTAAATGATGTAGAGGTAGATGATACTTTTATTTCACCTGATATGGTTCTTGATATTTTAAATAATGGTGATAAACAATTAAAAAATGATGCAAGAATGCTTTTATTATCTAATGATAATAATAAAATATTTACTACATTTAAAGGATTATCGCTTGAAGCTGCAGGTAATAATAGGGCATTATTAGTATTGCCAACAGTAGGACTTTGTAATATGATAATGCAAGATAAGAATTATCAAGCAATATTAAATGTTTTTAAGGATAATAATCTTAATATTTTAGATTATATAGCTATTCCAAAGGATACATGGAATCAAATATTTAAGATTTATGCTCAAGCATTTAAGAATAAAGAGGTTCCAGATTTATCTGGAATTAAGATACTTGTAAAAAAACATGTATCTAATATTGGGAAAAAAGATGAGCTAGATGATTTAGCTATAGATTTATTCCCAGATAATAATATAATAGTTGAAAAATAAAGGAGAATAATTATATGAATCAACAAGCAATGATGAAATTAAGAAAGATGCAAAAACAAATGCAAGAAGCTCAAGCACGTCTTGAGGAGACTATATATGAAGGTAATGCTGGTGGAATGGTAAAGGTAGAGGTTAAGGGATCTCACGAAGTAGTATCTGTTAAAATTGATCCTGAAGCATTAGAGTCAAAGGATGATATTGAAATGATAGAAGATTCTATTGTTGCGGCATTAAATGACGCAAATAAGAAACTTGAAAAAGATGCAGAAGAAACTATGGGTCAATTCACTGGTGGATTTGGAGGATTCGGATTCTAATTTTTTTTGGAGGTATTTATGGAATATCCTAAGGCAATATTAGATTTGATTGAATCTTTTAAAAAACTTCCCTCAATTGGAACTAAGACTGCAGAGCGTCTAGCTATGTATGTGTATTCTAATTTAGATGAAAATGATATTAAAGAATTTTCAAATGCACTAATTAATGTAAAAAATAATCTTCATAAGTGTAAGGTATGTGGAAATCTTTGTGAGGGTGATATATGTGAAATATGTGATTCAGACAAAAGAGACCATAATACCATTATGGTAGTTGAAAATATTAAAGATTTATATGTTATAGAAAAATTAAATGTTTTTAATGGAGTATATCATGTATTAAATGGCGCAATTAATTTTCAAAAAGGTATTGGTGTTGAAGATTTAACAATAAGTGATTTGATTAGAAGAAGTAAGGAATCTAATATTAATGAAATAATTATTGCGACAAACGCAACTCTTGAAGGTGAAACAACCGCAAGATATATAAAAACATTATTAGAAGATAGTGATTGTAAGATTACTCGTATAGCTCATGGTCTACCTGTTGGTGGAGATATTAACTATGCTGATGAAATTACTGTACTTAAGGCATTAGAAGGAAGAAGAGACTATTAATGAAGATAAAGTTTTATTCTTATACACCATCAGGAAATGTTAAGTTTGAAAGTGAGGGTATTTATAATGGAAATACCCTATCTTTTATAGATAAATCATACCAAAATACTACTATTAATATTGAAATTAACTCAAATAATATTCACTTTAATAGAGTTGGAGAATGTAATATGGATATGCATTTAGAAATAGGGAAAAAATGCATTGGGTATTATAAAACAAAAGATTTATCATTTGATTTTATTGCAGAAGCTCATGATATTCTAATTAACGATAAAAAAATAGCGCTTAATTATGAGCTTTTTATTAATAATCAAGCATATGGCATATATAAAATATTTATAGTACTAAAATAAACTATTGAATTTTACAAGAATTATGCTAGAATATATAATGTGAAAAAATGGAGGAATTTCTATGGCAAATAAAATAGATTATTCACAATTATCTATGCTAGAGGCAGCAAAGGAAATCGTTAAGGATTCAGACGCTCCAGTAGCTATTAAGGATTTAATTGCAAAAGTTTTAGAATTAAAGAATATTGATGATAACGGAGATAAAGCAACTCAACTTTATGTTGATATTACAACATCTGCTGATTTCGTATATATGGGAGATAACACTTGGGATCTTAAAGATCGTCAATCCCTAGAAGAGTGGGATAAGGATGCTTCAGCATTCAATAAGGATATGGAAGTTGAAGATGAAGATGATAACGGTGTATCTGCAAAAGATTACAATACAGAGGACGAAGAATCTACAAATTCTGATGAAGATGAAGAAAATGATGAAGAGTCTATTGATGAGTATGATGAAGAGGATGAAAAGAATCCTTACGCAGATGACGATGATATGGAATCAAGCGATGAGGATGAATCTGAATTCGATGATATTCGTGATAATCCAGATGAGGATGAGTTCGATGAAGATAAGTATGGAGACATTATGGATTCATACGAGGATCTATACGATAAGTAAAATTAAAAGGGTAGCAAATGCTACCCAATTTTTTTTATAATACTTGTTCAATTAAAAGTGTGAATAGAGGAAGTGTTATTATTGAAAGAAGGGTTGTAACTACTACCGCTCCACAAGCTAAATCTTCATTATATGAAAATTTAATCGCAAATATTGATGTTATTGCGGCACAAGGACATGCTTCTAGAATAAATACAATTTTTAAAACTTCGCTATCTACACCCGCAAGGCTTAATAAATATACTATTAATAATGTTATAAAAGGAATAATTAATAATCTAATTGTTGTAGTAAACCATAAGTATTTGTTTTTTAATACTCCTAAAATGCTAGAGGATGCAATAATCATTCCTGTAATAATCATTGATATTGGAGTATTCATATCTCCAATTAAGCTTAGTGGTTGTTTAATAACATTTGGAATTGGAATTTGGAAGAAGAAGATTATAATACCTATTATAAGTGAATATATAACAGGTGTTTTTAATATACTCTTAAGCGCAACTTTAGGATTAAAACTTCTACTTACTACCATATAACCTATTGTCCAAAGCAAAATATTAAATATAGAAACAAAACATGAGGCATATATTAAACCATTATCATCAAACATAGCCTTTATTAGTGGGAATCCCATATAGGCAGCATTTGAAAACATCATACCAAATCTTAATATTGGCTTTTCATCTGTTTTCCATATTAATGTAATAATAAATACTACAATTATTCCTACTATTAAAACTATAAAGCTTGCAAGAAAGCACCATAATATATTTGTCATTATTTCTTTATCATATTCTTTTATATATGATGATACAATCATAAATGGTACTACTAAATAAACTAGTAAGTTAGATAATGACTTTTTTGAACTGATTTCTATTATTTTAGCTTTTACTAAAACGAAACCTAATATAATCATAATAAACATTATGAAAACTTGTTGTAATGATATTTTTGCTAATTCCATATTACTTTTTGTAACCTTCTAAAGAGTTGTTTAAATGCTCTTTCATTTTCTTAGATGCTTCTTTTCCATCATGATTTAATAAAGCGTTAATTATACTTATATGTTCATTTAAAGATTTTATATATCTATCTTTATTTGAAGCGTTAGTTAAAAATCTAATTCTTGCGCTTAAATCCATAAGGTGAGTAAGCTCTTTTTTAATTAATTTATTATTTAATATATCTGCTAAAGATAAATGAAATAATTTATCAACATCATCTAATTCATCTTTTTCAACAGGAAGTTCTAGATTTGAATAATCTTCATTTAATAATGCTTCAAAATATTTTTTCCATTTTAAAAGTAATAATGAATCACTATTTTGTGCAATTTTCTTCATTATTTCTCCTTCAAGCATAATTCTATATTCATAAACCTCTTTTATATCATTTATACTAATGTTAGAAACTAAAGTACCTTTTCTAGGAATTATTGTAAGATATCCTTCAGCTTGTAATTTTAAGACAGCTTCTCTTACAGGAGTTCTTGAAACATTTAATGCTTTAGCGACCATTCCTTCATCAAAGACTTCACCAGGAAGTTTGTTACATAATATTATTTCTTTTTTTATATATTCGTATGGCGTCATATAATCCTCCTTATATTTTTGTGATATATCACTGATATATTAATACTTTATTCTATATAAATCAAGCATTTTTTAAAGAAAAATAAAAAAAGCTTTGTAAAAAAGCTTTTAATAATTTATATAAAGGTAAGTTTATTCGTCTTCGAATTCACAAAGTGTTTGAACTTTGTAATCTTTTAATAAATCTTTTCCTTTAAGATCTACTAAATCAATTATAAATGAAAGTCCTGCGACAGAAGCACCAGTCTTTTCAACAAGATGAGCTGTAGCTAGTGCTGTACCACCTGTAGCTAAAAGGTCATCAACAATAAGTACTCTATCAAATGCGCTAAATGCGTCTTCATGAATACAAAGTGTATTTGATCCATATTCTAGATCATAGTTTTCAGAAATAACTTTACGTGGTAATTTACCAGGCTTTCTTACAGGAACGAATCCTACACCCATTTTAGCCGCAACAGGCGCTCCAAATATAAATCCACGGGCTTCAGGTCCTGCAACTACTGTTGCCCCTACCATTTTTCCAAACTCAGCCATTTTATCAACCGTATAAGAAAAAGCTTCTGGGTTTTGAATAAGAGTAGTAATGTCTCTAAACATTATTCCTTTCTTTGGCCAATCTGGTATTGTTGCAATATGTTCTTTTAAATTCATTTGTGTCACCTTCCATAATTAAGACAAATTGATTTTATCACAAAAGCGATATATATTAAATACCTGTTTTTTAAAAAAGTCATAATGAAACAATAAATTATTTTTTTAAATCACATAATTTCACATAATTATAAATGTTTTTTTCACATAATTAAATGCTATACTTTAGGTGTTTATAGAAAACCTGTAAGAATTTCCCTAAACTTACAGAAAAAAATTTTTTCATAAACAAACTAACTCTCCCTATTTAGTACATTGAGGAAGCTCCCTTGGGGCTTCCTCTTTGTATTTAATAATGATATTTGATATAATTATTGTAAAGGAAGGCGATATTATGTTTAAAATAAACGTTGTTGAAGATGAAAAGAACCTAGCTAATTTATTAGAAGCATATCTTAAAAAAGAAGGATATGAATGTAGGATATTTAATAATGGTGAAGACGCTATGGCTAATGTTTCAGATGATTGTCATCTATGGGTTTTAGATATAATGCTTCCCGGGTCAATTAATGGATATGATTTAATAAAAGAAATAAGAAAGTATAATCCAATAATGCCAGTTATATTTACGTCAGCTCGTGATCAAGATATTGATAAAATAATGGGTCTTGAGCTTGGATCAGATGATTATATTTCTAAGCCTTATTCACCACGTGAGGTTATGCTTAGAATAAAAAATCTTCTTAATAGAACATATAAGATGGATAACCAAAAGATTGCCGATACTATTAAATATGATATATACACAATTAATAAAGATAAAAGATCTGTATATGTTGAAGATGAATTAATAAACCTTACTTCAAAGGAATATGATTTATTAATATTCCTTCTTGAAAATATTGGTAAAGCATTTGATAGAAATCAACTTTTAGATAGTATTTGGGGTAGTGAATATTTTGGTTCTGATAGGGTTGTTGATGACTTAATGCGTAGATTAAGGTCTAAGATGCCAAATCTTAAAGTTGAAACCATCTATGGGTATGGATATAGATTAAAATAATGAAGAAGTTTTCACTCTCTACGCAATTATTAATATTAACTGTAACTATAATTATAGTAGCTTCAGCTTTATTTGGAATTTTAATGTTTACAAAGCTTGATGGTATGGCGGATACTCAAGCTTTAAGAAATTTAACTACAGTTGTAACTACATCTAAGGATAAATGGAGTGATAGTAGTATTACTAATGATTTTACTATAACTAAGGATAGTGAAATGAATATTGGTTTTATAAGGCTTGTTCCAACTACTAATTCTGATATATCTGGATCTAAAGAAATTAGTAATGGAAAAACTGGTATAATTGATGAAAATGGCGATGGGATTCCTGATAATATAGGTATAGGTGGAGGAAAAGATGGGTTTTTGGACCAATATACCGAATACTTATCTGATAATTATGAGGAAATTGTAGGTGACACCCAAGAACATGGAGTAATGCAAATAGTATCATCAGCACAGCGTGAACCATATAGCCAAGGAAGTGCTACTAAAGCGGTTAACGATAAAACTATTTATCTTGCATATGAAGTATCTAGTAGTGGAATAATATTTATTGCGATTACAAATTCAGAGTATGCTCATTCATTAAGAAGTGGATGGATGATAGATATATCAATAATATTTATTGTAGTAATTCTTCTTGCGGGAATCGCAATATATATTTGGTCTAAATATTACACAACAAGATTATTTAGATTAAATTCGCATATTAATTCCCTCGATAAAACAAATTATGAAAAATCATACATTGATAATGGTAGTGATGAACTTGCGGTATTATCAAGGTCTGTTGATAATATGAGACAAACTATTGTAGATAATGAGGGAGAAAAAAGAGAAATGCTTCAAAATGTATCTCACGATTTTAAAACACCAATATCTGTAATAGTTGGATATGCTGAGGCAATTAAAGATGGAGTAGAAGATCCATCTAAGGCAGATGTAATTATAGAACAAGCAGATGTTTTAAAGAAAAAGGTATTAAAGCTATTACAATATAATAAGCTTGAATATCTAGAAAAAACTCGTGATTTTGAAAAAGTTTCTATGAAAAGCGTTATTGAACATGTTATATATAACTATAAATTTCTTGATGGAATTGAAGTTATAACAAATCTTGATGACACAAATTATGTAGGTTATGAAGAAAATTTCTATACTGTCGTTGATAACATTATGGAAAATGCGAAAAGATATGCTAAATCTAGAATTGAAATAACATTGAATGATGGCGTTCTTACATTCTATAATGATGGAGATCCTATAGATGAAAAATTCTTAAACGCAGCTTTTAAAGCATATGAAATGGGATCAAAAGGTCAATTTGGTCTTGGTATGTCTATAGTTAAAAAAACACTTGATTTCTTTAATTATGAAATAAGTGTAGAAAATAAAAATCCAGGTGTAATGTTTACAATAAAGAAGAAGGAATTTATAGATCCTTCTAAATTATAGGGTTGACAGTATTTAAAAAAGAGATTATAATTTCATCATAAATCGTTGATAGGAAGAAATCTTAATTGATTCTTTATAAGAGAGCAAGCATTTGGTGAAAGCTTGTAGGATAGATTATGATTTTAACAACCTTAAGAGATGGAAGAACAAAGTAGAACCATACGTATTCCTGCGTTAAAGGATTGAGTGCAAGATTTATTATCTTGAACTAAGGTGGTACCACGGTTATTAATCGTCCTTATATTTTAAGGACGATTTTTTTAATAGAAAGGAAGAATAAATATGAAAAGAGATAGAATAAAAGTATTATTTAAAGAAAAACAGGCTAAGAAAGCTGTTATATATGGTTGGGTTAGAACTAATAGAGCTCAATCACAATTTGGTTTCTTAAATGTAAATGATGGATCAACTATTTTAAACTTACAAATCGTTTATTCAAAAGATAATATAGAAAACTTTGAAGAAGTATCAAAATTTAGAGTTGGTATGTCTGTAATGGTAGAAGGAGATATAATTCTTACACCAGATGCTAAACAACCACTAGAGATGCATGCGACAAAAGTTGTAATGCTTGGAGATTGTCCTGAGGATTATCCTATTCAACCAAAAAGACATACTCCTGAGTTCTTACGTGAATATGCTCACTTAAGACCTAGAACTAATAAGTTTAACGCAGTATTTAGAATTAGATCTGTTGCCGCAATGGCCATTCATTCATATTTCCAATCAAATGGATATTTATATGTACATACTCCATTAATTACATGTGCAGATTGTGAAGGTTCTGACCAAATGTTTAAGATTACAACATTTGATATGAATAATGTTCCAAAGACTGAAGATAAAAAAGCTGATTTTTCAAAGGATTTATTTGGAAAACAAGCCTACATTACAGGTTCAGGTCAATTACAAGGAGAAACATTTGCGATGGCATTCTCTGATATTTATACATTTGGACCTACATTTAGAACAGAAAATTCAAACACTAAAACTCACGCAAATGAGTTCTGGATGATTGAACCAGAAATGGCATTCTGTGATCTTGAAGGATTAATGGATATAGAAGAAGAAATGCTTAAATATGTAGTTAAGTATGTATTAGATAACGCAGCAGATGAAATTAATTTCTGTGATCAATTTATTGAAAAAGGATTGAAGGCAAAACTTGAAACTCTTCTTTCATCTCACTTTACAAGAATTACTCACCATGATGTAGTAGATTTATTATTATCATCAGGACAAAAGTGGGAATTCAAGCCATCATATGAAGATGATATCGCAAAAGAACATGAGAAGTTCTTAACTGATCATTTCAATGGTCCAGTATTTGTAACTGATTGGCCTAAAGATATTAAAGCTTGGTACATGAAAGTTAACCCTGATAACAAAACAGTTGCGGCTGTTGACTTACTTGTTCCAGGTTCAGGAGAACTTATGGGTGGATCTCAAAGAGAAGAGAATCTAGATGTATTAATAGATAAGATGGAGAAAATGAATATTGACCGTTCTCAAATTGAATGGTATCTAGATACTAGAAGATATGGTGGAAATATCCATTCTGGATTTGGAATGGGATTTGAAAGACTTATTATGTACCTTACAGGGGTAGATAATATCCGTGATGTTATTCCATATCCTCGTACTCCAAAGAATTGTGAATATTAAAATAAGAGCTGTGAAGTTAATACCTCACAGCTTTTTTCTTATTATATCAACTACATGTGATGAAGCCCCAAGAAGTTCTTGATTTTCACATATTGTAAGATTATATTCTAAAAATATTTTAAATTCCTCTTCTGATAATCTATTTAATATAGGACGTATATAATCTGATGGACCATCTGAGGCAAACATCAACTCTGATATCATACCGCATTCTAAATCAAATGATTTAATATCAGCAATTCTAACCATTGAATATAGATCATCATCTAAAGAAATTATATGAAAATCTTTATTAATTCTTCCTTCCTCTAATGATTGTTTTATATTACCTTTCATAAAGCCATAATTGATTATGGCATAATCATTCATATAATATGATACAAATATTACCCCATCATCTTTAAGTACTCTTTTAGCCTCAGCTAAAGCTTTTATTTTATCACTATCTTTTAAAAGATGATACATTGGACCAAATAGAAGAATAAAATCAAATGATTTATCATGAAATAAAGAAAGGTCTAACGCATTTCCTTGACTAACAGGGACATTTGGATTATTAGCTTTAAATCTTTCAATATTTTTTTCTACAAGTTCAATTGCACAAACATTATATCCCATTTCATATAATGGAATAGAATAAGCTCCAGTCCCTGCGCCTATATCTAATATTTTTTTAGATTTATCTTCACCTAAATATTTTAATATATAATGCATATTAGTATTAAATTCTACTTGACCATGTCTTCTTTGAAGTCTTAGGTCTTCATTAAAATGATTATAATAATCGACAATTAATGGAATTTTGCTGTTAGTACCTTTAAAGTTCATAATAATTCTCCTAAATATAGTACTATTTTATCATAGGTAATAGATTTTTTATATTAAAAAAATATGATATAATCTATTTGTTTAAAGGAGCGATATAGATGAATATAATAAAAGAAATAATAAAAAAGATAAAAGCCTATAATACTATTATTATTCATGGACATGAACATCCTGATGGTGATTGTCTTGGATCTCAATTAGGCTTAAAAGATATAATAAAAACCACATACCCTAATAAGGAAGTATATGTAGTAGGAGAAAATAGTGATTTACTACAATTTTTAGGTAAGGTAGATGTTATAAGTGATGATAAGTTTAATGGCGCTTTATCTATTATTGTAGATTTAGCGAATGCAGATAGAGCTTCTGATAAAAGATATACAATGGCAGAAGATACTATTCGTATTGATCACCATGTAAAAAATGAAACTTTCGCAAATTTAGAATATGTTGATGATACTTGTTCATCATGTAGTGAGATTATTGCGTGGATTGCGTTTGAGAATAAGCTTAAAATGACACTAAATGGTGCATACGCATTATATACAGGTATGGTTACAGATACTGGAAGATTTAAGTTTAATTCAATTACAAAAAGAACATTTGATATTGCAGGAAGACTTCTTGATATGGGAATAGTACCGCAAGATATAGATAATAATCTTGCCGCAGATACTCCTAATACATTAAAACTAAAAGGATATGTATTATCTAACTTTGAAATGGTTGATGGTAAGTTTGCTTATATAAAAATGACACGTGATATTGTAAGTGAGTTTGGTGTAAGTGATGAAGAAGCTGCCGCAAATGTAAATATGCTTTCAACTATAAAGGGAGTACTTTGTTGGGCGTTATTTATTGAATATAAAGATGGTAAGAAGAAGATAAGAATAAGATCTAAGGGACCTGTTATAAATGAACTTGCTGAAAAATACCATGGTGGTGGACATAAGATGGCATCTGGCGCATCAATGGATTCATGGGACGATGTA
>CAZJAM010000011.1:0-29586 GCA_964544095.1 uncultured Anaeroplasmataceae bacterium
CTTGGGAAGGTTGTAATGTAAATGACCCTTCAGCAAGAGTACTTTCTAACTACGGAGATAGTGGAAAATAATTACCAATATAAGTTAATACCTCCAAAAAAAATAGGCACTTTTTAAGTGTCTATTTTCGTTCTATTAACTCATCTTCTTTATTATTAAAATGCTCTATATATCTTATAATTGTTGATACAAGTATTGATACAACAAGGATTCCGGCTCCAATACCAAGAGATGAATATAAGACATCTAAAAGATATGTTTTCGCACCAACCACATTATTCCATATAGCGTATACAGAATAATATAATAATCCTCCAGGAACTAATGATAAGTTTGTAGTTATTAAATATACTATTGCAGGAGCTTTTTCAATCCTTGATGCCACCTCTGCAAATATTGAACCTACTACTTGTGATATAAAAATAATTACAATTAGTGAATCAAGATAATGATCTACAAGAACATATACTCCTGTAACTATTGCAGATCCAAGCACAATTGATGGTAATCTTTTAAGTTTGGTTCCAAAAATCAAAGAATACATTGAACATCCTATAGTACCTGTAATAATTGTTATATACCACTCATGGAATATATATGAATCCATTTGATAATTAAATGTTGCGATTGGAATTGAAAATCCAATGACAATCATTAAAGCTATAATTATAGATTGGAATAATCGTATAGCCCCTGAAACTAAATCCCTCATCATAAGCTCACGGAACGCAATTCCAAATTCCTTTCCTGGAATCAATAACATAATTGCCCCAATCATTATATATGATATATGCTCACCTATACGCATATAATAAAACGCTACTGATAAAAATCCACCTATTATAGAAAGAACTAAAGTGTTAAATATCTTATAATGAACAATTTTACCAAGTGTAAATAATAATGTTGCCATAACAAGAGATACTATACCTGAAGCAAGTCCATCTAGTAATGATCCACCATACATAATCGCAAATGCCCCACATCCAAAAAAAGCGGCAACACATTTTAATATTGTTTGATTATTAGTATCCTTTTTATTATCAAAATCTCTTATAAGTTTATATATTTCATCTGTTGAAGGAGTGTTTTTACAAATATATCTTGATAATTCATTTAACTCCTCTATACGACCAAGGTCAAGAGATGAATCATATATTCTTCTCACTTTAGTTGTAAAGTAATCATCTTTTGTTTCAAGGGTTGCTTCTATTTTTGTTGGTATCGCAAAAACATCCATGGAAGCAGCTCCATAAGAATAACATATTTTTTCTACAGTTTCCTCTACTCTTGAAATCTCAGCACCATTTTTTAAAAGTCTAATACCAATACCAAGAGCACAATCTAATAAATGTTTCCAACTTACGTTTTCTGGCATATTAACACCGTCCATTACATAATATAGCTTTATGATATACTAAAAAATAAAATTATTCACTACTTATGCTTAAGTATAGCTTAAACAGAAAAATAAAAGTTGACTTAATCAACTTATATTTTTAAAATAATCCCTTAAAATTTGTAATCATATCGCGGAACCACCATGCAGTATCACATGAAGCAAATATTAACGCAATAATATTAATCACAAGAGATGGTATTTCATCATCTTTATGAGGTAATATAAACTTTTTTAATAATATAACATCAAATATTATTACAATAACTCCACATACAAAAAATAATAGATTTAATATAAACCACACAAGGTTTCCACTAACTCCACACCATGCAAGAATGGAATGAATGGTTTGAAGTGCAATAATTGCACAAAAACCAATAATTGCCCATTTAAGTGAAAACGTCATTCTAATATTAATGCTTTTATTTGAATTATCATCTGTTTTATTATTTTCTTCTTCTTTGTTATCATTATCTGCCATATAAAAGGCTCCTTTTCATAATAGATATTATATAATAGTTAAATAATTTTGTAAATTATTTGTGATATAATAGATGTTATGGAGATGATTTTATGTGGCATCCAATAAAGCATTTCATAACTATTACACGTCATAGACATATGGTTATGAGATATTGTTTCAAATGCGGTTTAATTAAGCAAGGATTATTACACGACTTATCTAAATATTCCCCTACTGAATTTTGGAATGGAGCTAAATTTTATGCTGGTGGCATAAAATCACCTCATCCAAATGAAAGAGCTAAAAAAGGATATAGTGATGCTTGGATGCATCATAAAGGACGTAATAAGCATCACGCTGAATATTGGTATGATTTTAACTTAAAATTAAAAACATACGCTCCTGTAGCTATGCCAGATAAATACATTGCAGAATCTTTATGCGACCGTATTGCCGCATCTAAAAACTATAATAAAAAAACATATAACGATTCATTTCCTCTCGCTTACTTTATGCACGAATATAATGGTCTTATAATACACCCTGAATCAAAAGGAAAACTACATTTTCTTCTTAATTACTTAAAAGATAATGGTCAAAAGAAAACATTTAAATATATAAAGTATCATTTAAAAAAGAAAATACCATTTGAATCATTATAAATATTTTTAAATACAAAAGCCATACTAAATGAGTTTATCACTCAAAAAGTATGGTTCTTTTATTTTTAATCTATATTCACATATAAAATTGGTGCGCTATATAGCCATTTATCTATTATCAAATTCATTGTTAACCTTATCGATTATTACATCATAATTAATATCTGATTCATTAATTGATACATTGGCATTTTTAATAATTCCATACTCTTTTGTATAAGATACAAGATTATCAATTATTATATTATTCATTGGAACATCATCAAAACCAATAATATTAAATAATCTAGATATACCATTATAGTTAGGGGTAATAGTACTTCTTACATTAGATATTTCAATATCATCAATAATAGTATTTGATATATTATTATCAACAGGGTGTATTATATTCTGCCATTCTGGTTTCATATCAATACCCTCTTTTAATTCTATTTTGTTATACATAGGATTCCACTCTGTTACCATATTAAAAGTATATTTAACATTTATCAGTTCAAGATTATAAATCTTAATATTTCTTATATAACCCTTTCTTTCTTTAGATGATTTAATTCTAAAGCCACAGTCAGTATTATAAAATTTATTACCATGAATATTTATATTATATATTCCACCTGATACCTCAGAACCTATTGTTATTCCAAATCCTCTTTTTATTATACAATTCTTAATTTCTACATCATGCGTTGGAATATTTGTTATTATTCCATCATAATCACGGCCTGATTTAATACATATTGAATCATCAAAACAATCTGTTGTGCATGAATCTACAACCACGTTATATGATGAATCTATATCTATTCCATCTGTTGATGGTGATTCTTTATCAACAGTTCTAATATTTATATTTTTTATAGTGATATCATGTGAATATAAAATATGCATATTCCAAAAACCAGATCTATATAGATCTAAATCATATATATTTATATTAGATGATTCTTGAACAAGAACACTTCTTAATCTCTTACAATCATAATCGCATGCCCATCTAAGTCCAAGACTATCATACTCTTTACGCATACCACCATTAAAATCTTCTCCCCAATATTTATTCCAAAAATATTCTCCAAGACCATCAATTAAAGCTTTACCTTTAATTGTTACGTTTTTACAATTAATAATATTTAGAATTGCAGGATACCACATAATATTAATACCAGCAACTCTTGTTTTTATCAAATCATAATCATCACTAAGTATTGGCTTTATTACAACTCCACCTTCAAATGTAAGATTAAGATTAGAGTGTAAGAATAAAGGTTTTACTTCATATGTACCCTTTTTTATTAAAATATCATTACCACTATCAATTAATTTTTGTAAATCCATAATACCACCTTATCAAAAAGGAAGTCTTACGACTTCCATTTTATTACTTTTTCTTATGCTTCTTTGGATCTAATAAATCCTTAACTCTTAAATTTCCTTGAGTAATAAATGTATCAGAATCCTTATATGGTCTTAAGCCATTAAGAACTGTAATTGCGTTCTTAACTTCATCTACTACCTCAGATTTAAAGATAACCATAGCTGAATAGTTATACATCATTTCACGACATTTAGTATTCCACTCACGTGCATCTTTATATGATAATACCTTACGTAATAATTGGTTAGCATTTACATATTCTGTTAATGCTTCTGCATAGTTTGTAAGTGTTTTTGCGTGATTATAAAGTTCAATTGCCTTATCATATGGTTCTTTAAATAAGTCATCATTAATCTTATTAATAGCTTCACGTGCTTCAACAGCTTTAGCCTCACAATCCTTATATGGGATAAGTGCGATTAATTGACGCTCAGCTTCTTGTAATGTACGTTCAAACTTAGTTTGAAGTCCTTTTTCAAAAAGCGCAATCGCATCTTTATACTTTTGTTCATATTCATCACCATAAGCATTATCAATTAGTTCTGCAGCGTCTTTATAATTCTTAATTAATCCTAAGGCTGCAGTATATTGATTTACTTCATCAGGTGTAGAGTGTGGCATCTTTATAGCACGCTCATAAATTGCTTCATTCACTATATCAACATATTTATCAAGAGATGTAAATCCTTTCTCATGAGATGCTGCAACATATTTATTATTTAATATAGGATTAATTTGTTTTGAAAAATCTTTTTCATCTTGAATCTTTAAAGATGCAAATAATCCAATTTCATATGCTGGTTCATAATCTGGATTTGCTTCAATTGCGGCATCAACTGCTTTAAGGGATGCTGCAAAATTACCTTCAGATAAAGCCTTACGAGCTTTATTAGTGTGTTTCTCTTCAGGTTTTAATGGCTCAACCTTAACTTTAAATATTGCGTCTACAGCGTCCATTATAGCGTCAATAAATGTATCTTTTGCAAGGTCTACTACCTTCATATCTTTTATAGCTTCAGGATAATTTTCAGGTTTAATTCCTTTTAAACATGGAAGTAATACCTTAGTACTATCCCCTTCCATTGCAGATACATATTCATTTATAGTTTTTGAAATTTTATCAGAATTAAGTTTAGATGAAGATGTTGAGAATAAAATCATCATCTTCGCACTATTAATTGCCTTATATAGCATAGCTCCACGCTCTGCACCAACTTTATCCTTTAAGGCAATACGTGGGAAGAATACTTTCTTTCCATCCATCTTTAATACTTCATACATTTCTTTTGCGATTACATAATCTTCAGCTTTACGATTAGTATCATCTACTAAAATAAATATATCTGAAGCTTTTGTATTGCTTGCGATTTCACTAAATTCTTTTTGGAACTTATTAATTTTTAGAGCTTCACTTTCAAGGAATTCTAATTCCTCATCAGTTGCCACTTTGCATGCTTCAAGGTAATCAGGATTATCTAGTACGTTTTCTTTAACTATTTTCTTACATACTAATTCATCATTATCAAATGATACTCCGTATTTACAAAGAACTTTTCCAAAGAATGGTTCAACTTCTTCAAACTTAGTTGAAAGTTTATCATATAGTTGATATGCTTTATCATAATTGTTTAAATACATTAATCTTGCCGCAAGATTAAATACTTGTACCTTTTTCTCACTATTAGGAACTACTGTTGTTTGCTTTACATTACAGCGTGGGCAAGTAACAATACCTTTTTTATCAATTACGATATCTTCTCCACAGTTTTTACATTTGATTGTCGCCATGATATCACCCTTTCAAAATCACTTACTAGTTTGCATATTTAACTTAATGCGACTATTCTCTCTCTTTAATTCTCTTGCAAGCTTAAGTAAGTTATTATAATCCTTGGTTGTTGTATTAACTCCAAGAATAGTTATATATTTTTTATTATTCTTATAAACCACAAATTGTATAGCATCATTTGAAGCATTGTATATTTTCTTAGCTATAGCTCCTGCTATAAAAAATATTACAATGCCTAAAATTGCAAATATCGCAAGTAGTATTTTGTTATTTTTAAATATTATACCTAATATAAAAAATATTACAGCGATTAATCCTATCAAATAAGATATTGCTCTTTTTTGTGGTGTAGGACATTTACCATTTAATATATCTATAAGAGTTATCTCGCTTTGATTTATTATATAGCTATCTGATTTTTTATTATCAGTAGTTTCAATCATAAGCCCATTATCTACAAGTGATATTTTAGATATTTTATTAACTTTTTCATTAAATGAACGCTTTAATATTACTATATCACTCATAAAAAGTCGTGCTCCTTAAATTATTATAGCATTAAAACACATATTTTTCAAATTGCTTGCTAAAATCAATCTGTAATACAAATTATAATAGTACCTATTTTATTGTTAAAAATTCTTCATTTGTATGTCTTTTTGGTGCCACTACTTCTTGTGCCTTATATCCAATAGGAAGTAGGCAAGAAACTGAAATTCCTTCACCAAGAGATAGAATTTCTTTTATTTTGGCTTCATCATAAATTCCTAAAACAACAGACCCAATACCATAATTATGAAGGGATAGTTGTAATGCATATGTTGCGGCTCCCGCATCAAAAGATTGGAAATGTGAACCTTTTGATGTAGTAGGACTTCCATCTCTTTCGTATCCTGACCTATTATCAGTAGTTGTCACAACAATTAATTCTGGTGCATTTAATATAATATTAGTATTATGCTCAAAGTTTAATACTGCATAAGCTATTTTATTTTTTAAGTCTGTATCTTTAATAAGAATAAATCTTGCAGTTTCAGTATTTTTCCATGATGGATAAAACTTTGCCGCATCCACTGCCTTCATTATTAAATCATCTGATACCATTTCTTTTTTGAATTCTCTTATACTACGACGTGTTTTTATTCCTTCAATAAGTTCCATTTTAAAGTCTCCTTATAGATGGATGATTTGCAAGAAGCTTCTTAACTCCAAACGCTTCACCAAACGCAACTGTTATTACATCTCCATTAACTGCTACTACAGTTCCATCACCAAATGCCTTATGATTAACCTTATCTCCAACTTTAATTTCAGTTGTATTACTGCGCTTTGTCTCAGCTATAGATGAAGCTTTTGTTGGTGCAAATTGCTTCTTAGAATTAGTTGTACCCACAAAATTCTTAACAAATGATACACTTTTATCATCTAGATTTTGTTTTCCAATTTCTCTTAAGAAACGAGATGGATACATTGGATTAGTCCTACCATATAACATTCTTTCTTGAGTTGTTGT
Source organism: uncultured Anaeroplasmataceae bacterium (assembly GCA_964544095.1). Classification (GTDB taxonomy): domain Bacteria; phylum Bacillota_I; class Bacilli_A; order Acholeplasmatales; family Anaeroplasmataceae; genus UBA3206. Next base: position 7,208 of record CAZJAM010000011.1, read on the forward strand.
AATATAAAGTCTTTCTCTTGCACGAGTAATTCCTACATAACAAATTCTTCTTTCTTCTTCCATATCTTTTTCAGCAAAAGTTGCTAAAAGAGATGGGAATACTCCTTCTTCAAAGGCTACAAGGAATACAACCTTATATTCAAGTCCTTTAGCTTGATGATATGTCATAAGCTTTACGCAATCATCAGCTTCATTCTTTTTATCAGTATCTGTACGAAGAGTAATTTCTTGAAGAAGTTGCATAAGTTTTTCTTTACGAGTTCCCTCATACATATCATCAGTTTCAATTAATACAGTGACTAGTTCCTCAACGTTTTTAAGTCTCTCTTCACCCTCTTCACCTAAAGATTTAAGCATAGCTTTATATCCTGTTCTATTAATTAAGAATTCAATAATATCAGACATCTTATGTTCTTCTGATACTAGATATTCTTCAAGTTCAATTATAGTAAATTTAAAATCAAGTAGTGAATTATATCCTTGACCACCACGTTCAATTAAATCAATTGCCTTGAATAGGCTACAATTATTTTCTCTTGCGCTATCCTCAAGTTTCTTTATAAGTGCAGGTCCTATCTTTCTTTTTGGTTCATTTACAATACGTTTGAATGCATATGAATCATCATAGTTAATAATAAGTCTAATATATGCAAGGATATCTTTTACTTCTTTTCTTGAGAAGAATGAAAGTCCTCCATATATTGTATATGGAATACCCTCTCTTAATAATACATCTTCAAAATTACGAGATATTGCGTTTGATCTATAAATAATCGCAAAATCCTTATATGAATATCCCATATTCAAAAGTTTTTTTATTTCATCAGCTACATATGCTGCCTCACCAAATGCGTTATTAAGTTTATTATATATTGGCTTAATACCACCTTTTGCCTCAGTATAAAGCTTTTTCTTAAATCTATCTGTGTTATTATTTATAACCTTATTCGCAATATCTAATATATTTTGAGTTGAACGATAGTTTTGTTCAAGCATAATTTTCTTACAATTTACAAAATCACGTTGAAACTTATTTATATTTTCAACACGTGCTCCTCTAAATGAATAAATAGATTGGTCTTGATCTCCTACTATAAACACATTTTTAGCAGTTCCACCAAGCAATTTTATAAGCTTATATTGATATGTGTTTGTATCTTGGAATTCATCAACCATTATATATGAAAACATATTTTGATACTTATTTAATACTTTTGGAAAGTTTTCAAATATTAAAATAGTTTTTAATATTAAATCATCAAAGTCTAAAAGATTTTGTTCTTTTAATCTTCTTTCATATGTAAAATATATCTCTTCTATCTTTGAATCATCAAAGCTTGATATAGTATCATTTTTAAATGATGATATTTGCTTTTTAATATCTTTTGGTTTATATTCATCACTTGATATATTCATCTCTTTAAGAGTGTCTTTTACCTCTTTTAATGAATCATCCTCATCAAGGATAGTAAAGTTTGCGCTATATCCTTCAAGATTATATATTTCTCTTCTAAGAATACGACAACATATTGAGTGGAATGTTGCCACCCACATACGCTTAATATCGGCGTTTGGAACAAGTTTTTCAATACGTTCCTTCATTTCATTTGCGGCCTTATTAGTAAATGTGACCGCAAGTAAATTATATGGCTCAATTCCAAGATCATTAATTAAATGTGCAATACGGTATGTTAAAACACGTGTTTTACCAGAACCAGCACCTGCCATTACCATAACAGCACCTTCTGTAGTTTCACACGCAAGTCTTTGCATTTCATTTAAACCATCTAATAAATCGCTCATATAATAATCGCCTTTCTTTATTATTCTATTCCTACAAACTCCTCATATGTAGACATCTTATCTGTAATAGTACCATCAGCATTGAATGATATAATTCTATTCGCAACTGTTGATAATAATTCAGCATCATGTGAAGAGAATAAAATATTTCCAGTAAATGCTTTCATTCCTTCGTTTAATGCTGTAATAGACTCTAGGTCTAGATGGTTAGTTGGGTCTTCTAAGACTAATACATTTCCACCTTCTAGCATAAGCTTGGCAAGAATACATCTAACTTTCTCTCCACCTGATAATACGTTTGCTTTCTTAAGTGATTCCTCACCTGAGAAAAGCATTCTTCCAAGCCAACCACGAATAAATGATTCAGCTTGTTCATTAGGACTATATTGACGAAGCCAATCGATAAGTGATATGTCCTTATCAAAATACTTCTTATTATCTTGAAGTAGGAAGCCTTGAGATGTTGTAACTCCCCACTTAAATGTTCCTGATGAAGGCATAATATTACCTTCAAGAATATTAAATAATGTTGTAATAATATGTGTGTTTTCAGCAAGGAAAGCTATTTTATCTCCCTTACGTACAGTAAATGAAAGATTTTTAAATAAGCCATCTACTGTTAAATTATTAACCTCTAATATATCATTTCCAACTTCACGATTTGGTTTAAATCCAACAAATGGATAACGACGTGATGATGGCTCAATATCAGTTAACACTAATTTATCTAAAAGCTTCTTACGAGATGTAGCTTGTCTTGCCTTAGATTTATTTGCGCTAAATCTTGCGATAAATTCTTGAAGTTCTTTAGCTTTAGCTTCAGACTTCTTGTTTTGATCTTGCATCTGTTTTTGAATTAATTGTGATGATTCATACCAGAATTCATAGTTACCAACATATAGCTTAATCTTACCATAATCTACATCACAAATATGTGTACATACATTATTTAAAAAGTGTCTATCATGAGATACTACAAGAACAGTATTTTCAAAATTAAGTAAGAAATTTTCAAGCCATTGAGTAGATTTTAAATCTAGGTTATTAGTAGGCTCATCTAATAGTAAAATATCAGGATTTCCAAATAATGCTTGTGCAAGTAAAACTTTAATCTTTATTTTAGCGTCAAGTTCTCCCATAAGCATATAATGATACTCTGGAGAAATTTCAAGTCCGTTAAGTAAAGATGCTGCATCTGATTCTGCTTCCCATCCATTCATTTCAGCAAATTCACCTTCAAGCTCACCAAGCTTTATACCATCCTCATCATTAAAGTCTTCTTTATTATAATAATATTCCTTCTCTTCCATTATTTCAACAAGTCTCTTATGACCTAATAGAACAGTTTGTATTGCAGTTTTATCATCAAATTCATTTTGGTTCTGTCTTAAAATAGACATTCTTTCGCCTTTATCAATTATAACTTCTCCTGAAGTAGATTCAACTTCACCTGATAATAATTTTAAAAATGTGGATTTACCAGCACCATTAGCGCCAATAATTCCATAACAGTTTCCTTTGTTAAATGTTATGTTCACCTTATCAAATAGTTTACGTGAACCATATTGTAATCCTAAATTTACTACCTTTAGCATAAAAAACCTCCATAAAAATCAATCTTATTTATTATACTATAAATAATTAATAATATCTAGTGAAATAAGAGTTTAAGAACGCTTTACAAATAGTATTTAAAAAGCCTTTTAAGAATATACCTTAAAGGGCTTAATTATTTTACTTTATAGGATTAAATGATGATTTAAGATCACAAGTTCTATTAAATACCTTTAATTCATCAGTTGAATCTTTATCTGTTGTATAATATCCATTACGAATAAATTGGAATTTATCTTCATTCTTTGTATTCTTTAGATATTCTTCAACAAATCCTCTCTTAACAACAAGAGATTCTGGATTTAATCTTTCCATAAAATCTAAATCTTTATTTTCTTCTGTTTCAGGAATTAATAATGAATTAATCAATCTAAATTCAGCAGGTACTGCAGTAGTTTTCTCTACAAAATGAATATTTCCATTAGGTTTACGTCCATCAAATCCTGAACCAGACTTAGTTTCTTTATCATATGTAGCGTGAACTTTAATTATATTACCATTTTCATCTTTTTCTACAGAAGTAGCTTTAATAAAATATGCATGCATCAACCTAACTTCAACATCAAGTGCAAGTCTCTTCCACTTCTTATTAGGTTTTTCTAATATGAAGTCAGATTGTTCAATGTATAAATGTCTTCCAAATGCTATCTTATGAGATCCTAATTCCTCATTTTCTTGGTTATTAGGCATGTCAAGATATTCTATTTGTCCTTCTGGATAGTTATCAATTTCAACCTCTAGTGGTTCTATTATTGCGTTAGGTCTTATAGCTTTAAGTTTTAAATCATCTCTTAATGCTACATCTAATGAATCCCAACCAACTGTTGAATTTATTCTTGATAATCCTGTAGATATAATAAAGTTCTTTATTGCGTCTGCAGTATAACCTCTACGTCTTAATCCTCTTAATGTTGGCATTCTTGGGTCATCATAACCAGATACCTTCTTAGAATCAACAAGAGATCTTAAATATCTTTTTGATAATACAGTATTTTCAATATTTAATCTTCCAAATTCATATTGATGAGGTTTTTTAACAATATCACAATTATCTATAACCCAATCATATAATACTCTATGATTATCATATTCAAGCGAGCATAGTGAATGTGTGATTCCTTCATGTGCATCTTGAAGTGGATGCGCAAAATCATACATTGGGAATATGCACCATTTTGTTCCTTGTCTATGATGATTAATATGAATAATACGATATAATGCTGGATCTCTCATATTAATATTTGGAGATGCCATATCAATCTTAGCACGAAGAGTTTTAGCTCCATCAGGATAAATTCCTTCTTTCATTTCTTCAAATAATTTTAAATTCTCTTCAATGCTTCTATCTCTATATGGACTATTTTTACCTGGCTCAGTAAGAGTACCTCTATATTTGCTCATCTCTTCTTGAGATAAGTCATCAACATATGCTAGTCCCTTCTTAATAAGCTTTATAGCCATTTCATAATCAAAATCAAAATAATCTGATCCAAAATATACATTCTTTGGATGATATCCTAACCACTCTATATCTTCTTTAATAGCTTCAACGAATTCATTGTCTTCTTTTGTTGGATTAGTGTCATCAAAACGAAGGTTTGTATATCCACCAAATGCAGACGCAAGTTCAAAGTCAGTAACCATTGCACGTGCATGTCCTATATGTAGATAAGCATTTGGCTCTGGTGGGAAACGAGTAACTATTTCGTCTACCTTACCATTCTTTAAATCATCTTCCATTATTGTTTTAATAAAATTGTTGATTTCCATATATATCACCTTTTTCTAGTATATCAAATGTTTAATAACTTTTAAAGTATTTCTAAGGTTTCAAGCCTTAATTTAAAATTATAGACTTGAAAGTTCTAATGACGCATCAGCATTAAGTGTTAGGTCATCATATTTCTTTGTTACCATATATTGATAATATCCTGCAACGCCAATCATTGCGGCGTTGTCAGTACAATACTTTATTGATGGTATACATACCTCAAATCTATTATTATTCTCTCTCGCAAATCTTTCTTTAAGTCCCTTATTTGCTGAAACTCCTCCAGCCACAATAATTTGTTTAACATTATATTCTTCTGCAGCACGTAATGTCTTATTAACTAAAACCTCAGTTACTGCATCTTGGAATGAAGCGCATAAATTATTAATATTAATTTCTTCACCACGTTGCATAGCGTTATGATGTAGATTAATAACATGACTCTTTAATCCACTAAAGCTAAAGTTATAATTGTCATTTCCTAAATATACACGTGGAAGATTATAAGTATCCTCACCCTCATGTGCAAGCTTATCAACCTTTGGTCCACCAGGATATTCAAGTCCCATAACACGGGCCACTTTATCATATGTTTCACCAACGGCATCATCTAGGGTTTCGCCAATTATTTCAAACTTAAAATGATCCTTCATGTATATAAGTTCAGTATTTCCTCCAGATACAAGCAATGCGATGCATGGGAAATGCATTTCATGTTCTATCTCGTTTGCGTATATATGACCAGCAAGATGATTAACACCAATAATTGGCTTATTATATACAAGCGCAAATGTCTTTGCGGCATTTACACCAACAAGTAGTGAGCCTATAAGTCCTGGTCCATATGTTACAGCTACAAGGTCAATATCACTACCCTTAACTCCTGCTTTTTCTAATGCTTCACTAAACACCATTGAAACATTATATACATGATGACGTGAAGCTATCTCTGGAACTACTCCACCATATAGTTTATGCACATCAATTTGGCTTAATATAACATTCGATAATACTTCTTTTCCGTCGCGTACTACCGCAACAGATGTTTCATCGCATGATGATTCAACACCTAATACTAGCATTATTACATCTCCTTATACAAAATATAAACATGGGCATCTTCCCCATCGTTATAATAAAACTTTCTTTTATATGAATATTCAAATCCCAACTTACGATATAAATCAACCGCATCTAAATTATGAGGTCTTACCTCAAGAGAAATAGTTGTGACATTATTTTGCCATAGATAATCTATCGCAAATCTCATCAATCCCTCACCAATATGTTGTCTTCTATAATCCTCATTAACATATAGGTTTAAAATTTGAGCATTTCCTCCATCAAACCATATACCTACATATCCTCTTATTTTAGAATCAGCAGTATCTACAAAGAAATGATTAAATGGTTCTTTGCCATTAATAGATGATTTAAACATTTCTTCTCCAAGAGTTTCCCCAAATATTCTCATCTCATCATCTACTACCATTTTTATATCATCTAATTCTAATGGTCTAATCATGATGTAGATTCCTTTCAGCTTCAGTTTCTCTTAAATAATTTGGTACAAATCCATGAGGATTTTTGCATAATGTAGAATGATTAATAACTTTAATTGGATTAACCTTTATATTATCCTCTGATACAACTTTATAATCAGGATAATTTAAAAACATTTCAGTAGTAGATCTCATTCCCTCACTAATCTCTTCTGCCCCATTGTTATAAACTACATTAAATGAATTACCACGTCTTGCGTCAATATATGATAGAACTTTTCCATCATATCCTGATTGTTGCATATAAAGTGAAGAAAATCCATAAAGTAAAACATTTGTATTTGTCGCAATCATCTTACCAACAGTAACTGCCATTCTAACACCTGTATAAGATCCTGGTCCAACTCCTACATATACCCCTTCTAAATCTTCTACTTTAATATTATTATTTTTTAATATTTCATCAATTTTAGAAACAATGTTTTTAGCGTGATCATTACGTCCTTTAATATACATCTCTTCTAAAACTTTATTATCACAAACTAAAGCTATATATAAAGTCTTTGTTGATGAATCAACTAGAAGTTTATACATTTAAATCGCCTACCAATCTATCATAAAAATTATTCGAGTCTATTGTAATTTCTCTTTTATTATCATCTATTCTTTTAATATTAATCTTCATTAACTTAGATGGTAATATATCATACGCTTGATAAGGCCATTCAACAATGCATACTGTATCATTATTGAAATATTCCTCTAAATCAAAATCGTCTCCAACACCATCAAGTCTATATAAATCTAAATGATTTAATGTAACATTCTTACCCTTATAGGCTTTTACAATAGTGAAAGTTGGAGAATTAATAATTCTTTCTACCCCTAAAGCTTTACCAATTCCTTTAGTAAAAGTAGTCTTTCCAGCTCCAAGATCACCATCTAATATTATTGTATCTCCACCTTGAAGTAAAGATCCAATTTTATATCCTAATTCAATTGTTTCATCACTACTATTTGTTATAACAGTTTTTATCATATAATCACCATCGCCGTTATTATATCACAATTAGACCGTTTGTGAAATTCTATATTGTATAGATTAAAAAATAAAAATTTAATTGTAGGTACATAAAATAACAAGAGGAATTTTTACCAAAAAATCAAAAGAAACCAGTAGGTACGGGATTTTCTACTGGTTTTTATTTTTATAAAGTGGCAAACTCGGACAATAAGACCGTTTATTAAATTCTATATTAAAAAATAAAAACAGCTTATGCTGTTCTTAATTATTTAATGCCTTAACCATTAATTCAGCAGATGCCACATTTGTCGCTAGTGGAATTTTCTTTACATCACAAAGTCTAAGTAAGGCTGAAATATCTGGTTCATGAGGTTGAGCTGTAAGAGGATCTCTAAAGAAGATTACAAGATCAATTTTAGAATCTGCAACCATAGCGCCAATTTGTTGATCTCCACCAAGTGGTCCTGATTTCATTCTAATAATATTTAAGCCTGTTTCACCAATTATAAGCGTACCAGTAGTACCTGTTGCGTATAATGTGTGTTTAGATAAGAATTCCTTATTTCTTTTCGCAAATTCAATCATCTCATTTTTTAATTTGTCATGTGCAATTAATGCGATTACCATAATATCACCCTCTATCCTCAACTATATTATACCATATGCATTTATGAAAACTTTCATGAAACAACCATAAAATGTTTTCACAATTAAAAAAGTAGGTTTCCCTACTTCTTTAAATCTCTTACGTTATCATATAGATATTCTGATTCATTATATCCCTTTTGAGATACAAGACCACAAATGTTATTTTCATCTAATGCCGCCCTAAATGCGTCACTATATTTCTTAAAATCATTTTGTGTCATATTAAGCAATTCTATACGGCGTTGTTTTAAAAGTTCATATGTCCTACCAGATATAAGATTATTAAACGCAGCTATACCTTTTTGTGAATTATGAAGATCTGCATCAAGTGAACCAATCGCCCCAATCTTATATTTAAGCATATCATCTCTTGATGGTTTTAATCCCTCAATAAATTCTGGAAGCTTATTATATGTATCATTAGTTTTTACTGAATTAGGATCACGATATGATGTAAGTATCATACCACAATCATCATTAATAGATATCATACATCCATAAGCTCCACCAAGAACTCTTACGTTTTGCCATAAGTAATCAAGTGATATAGCGTTCTTTAATACATAAAGTTCTCCATTAAATGTAGTTCTAAGCTTACCATAACGCGCAATATAGTTTGCGTCATATGGAGTCTTTATACCTTCATTAAGTTTAATTGGTTCAAGTTCAAACTTATACTTAGTAGTATCAAGTGATAACTTGTTATAGAATGCTTTAGAAATCTCATAAACTAAATCTTTTGATTCACTATCTACTGTATAATCTAAAACAAATCTCTTCTTACTAAATATTATATTAGTTAATTCTTCTAGCTTTTTAACTAATGGCTTATATCTAGAACTAAAGTTATCAACTAAATCAGATATAAAATCAAGGTATCCAATACCTGAAAGACTATCTTGAAGATAATAATACTTAGATTCATATGAAGCGGCTCTTGTTGCGGCAATTTGATGTCCTGCGCCACTTATACTCATCTCTGCGGATGCCTTAAATTGATTTAATACATCTTTTATTCTATCTTTGTCGTTAAACAATGAATTAAACATAATCTCAAGTGATAAATTAGATGCATAATCTAATTCATCTATTAACGCAGATATCTTTACATCAAAGTATATAGCATATAAATCTCCTGCACGAGGAATTACCTTAAGTGGTGTAATTATTCCTCCTGTATGAAGTTTGGTTAGCTTATCTAATTCAAAATATGAATGTTCTTTAGTATTAACAAGAGCTAACATTTGTCCTAAAAGTTTTGCATATTGTAAATCTTCTTTTGAAAAATCTTTAATATCAAATAAATAATCAACATACGCAATCTTATTAGTGAAGTAATCAGAATAGAATGCCTTAAATGGCTTTTCACCTATAGCCTCTATATTAAATCTCATAGGCTCATCAGATAAATCTTTTAGGGACAAGTGAGGTAGGGTATCAATAACCTCTTTAGTATCAGGTGTTTGTTGGTACTCTTTTAACTTCTTAGTTTCTTCTATTAAATTATCTATCTCTTCAGGTGATAAAGATGCCTTATAATTTTGAAGTTTTGTCTTTAATTCTTCCTCATCCCCTTGAAGCAATCCTTCTTTTGGAGATAAGGTAACTAATGATTTATGATTATTATCTAATAATAATCTTTTAATTAAATCAGTATAATATGATGTATTAATATCATTTAATAATTCATCATAATATTTAAGATTTTCTAATGCGTCAAAAGGCATAGAATCATCATATAACCAAGATGTTAATGCCTGCATTTCATATAATAATCCTTTAGGATATCCTTGTTGTTTAGCTTCTCTTATCTTAAAAGATCTATACTTTATTTGAGCTTCTATTGCCTCATAATCAAGTACTGCGTTTCCTATTTCCTCATCTATTATATCCTTAAGTTTTAAAATATTATTAGAATCGGCATTAATACCTATAAATGATAAGAATGGTTGACGTACATCACCTTCTATAGTAGCCTCAAAATCTTCTGCAATTCCTTCTTTTAAAAGTCTTTCCTTGATTGGCGCACCAGGTACATTAAATAGCACATCAACTAATATATCTATTGCGATATTATCTTTAAAACACTTAAAATCCTCTAAGGCAATATTATATGATAAATATGATTTATTCTCTTCATATTTATCTATGTTATAGAAATATTCTTCCTTAACTAAACCTATTCCCTCTAGTGTAGAAATAGATGTATCGAAAGGAGAATATTCAAAGTTATTTAAATATTCATCTTCAATAAATTTTAATTGAGAATCCATATCACAATTACCATAAATCATAATATATGAGTTAGATGGTGAATAATACATCTTATGGAATTTCTTAAATTCTTCATATGATAAATCTGGAATATATTTAGGATCTCCACCAGACTCATATTGATATGTATTATCTTTATACAATGAATGCATAATATATCTTGAAAATACACCAAGAGGATCAGAATATGCCCCCTTCATTTCATTATAAACTACACCATTTATTGTAATAGGAGAATCTTTATCTTCTAATTCATAATGCCAACCCTCTTGTTTAAAGATGTAGGGGTTAGTGTGAATATTTGGATAAAATACTGCGTCTAAATATACACTCATTAAATTTCTAAAATCTTTATCATTCATTGAAGCGCATGGATACATTGTTTTATCTGGAAATGTAAAAGCGTTAAGGAATGTATTAAGTGATCCCTTTAATAATTCAACAAATGGATCATGAAGTGGATATTTTTTTGATCCACATAAAACTGAATGTTCCAAAATATGTGTAAGACCACAATTATTAATTGCGGGTGTTCTAAAGGCTATTGAAAAAACCTTATTAGGATCATCATTTTCTATAGTCATTATATGAGCTTTAGTTTTATCGTGTTCATATACTACTACATTTGAATTTATATCTTTTATAAACTTAGTACTTATTTTTGTATAGCTCATTTAATACCTACTACTTTCTTCTATTTCTTTTTCCTGATGTAAGAATAAATAATGTTATTCCACCGAGTAATGATAACAATGCAGATAATCCAAATAAAATCCAGAATCCATATTTATTTTTCTCAAATGGAAGTTCTACATTCATTCCCCAGAAAGAACCAATTAATGTAGGAATAGAAATAACTAGTGTAACAATTGTTAAAACCTTCATTACATTATTTAAATTGTTTGAAATAACTGATGCGGTTGTATTTGTCATATTATCAAGAATTGATCTATGAATTTGACACATCTCTATTGCCTGGTTATTCTCTATTTCAACATCTTCTAATAAATCAAAATCTGCTTCATATTTTTTAAAATCTGGAATTCTTTTTACTCTTGCAAGAGTATTCTTATTAGAATTTAAGGAAATACTAAAATAAACTAGTGATTCATTTAATTTCATCAAATCAAATATATGCGCATTTTTTAGTGAATCTTTTAAATCTTCCTCAATGGCATTAGATCTAATATCAATATTATTTAAGGATTGAATAAATAATGTCGCAATTCTATACATAACAAGTAAGCATAGACGTGCATGTTTTTGTGGTTCTATCTTCTTAAATTTCTTAGTTAATGCTGAAATTATATTAGTCTCCATATTGCACATTGTTACAATAAAATTATGATTATACATAATAGCGAATGGTACTGTTTCATAGTTACCATCAATTAAAATTGGAGCGTCTAAGGAAATTAAAATATTATCGTCATCTACATCAACGTGTGATACCTCTTCTGTATCTAGTGCTCCCATAAGCATATCTTTTTGAAGCCCTGTTACATTACATACTCTATCAACATCATCCATTGAAGGTGATGTCATATGAATCCATGTTTGAGCCTCAATGTCTTTAAATGTTTCTTCATTATATTCAAGCTTTTGAAGTTTGTTATCAATTTCTTTAAATAATTCAATCATATTAGGCACCTCCTAGTGAACTTTTGAATAAATAATACTTACAAATAATAATATTCCACATATTGAAATCGCAATAATGTATACAATCATTACAGCCTTTCTATTTTCTTTAGATCCTACTAAAGATAAAACTCCCATAAGAAGATAAACTATTAAAGAAAGTGGAATAATTATACCTGCTTTTACAATATCAATCTTATTTAAGGCACATAAAAAAGCTGTAATAATAACCGCAATTATAGATATTACCGATAACACAATATTTACAACTTTTGCGATTTTTCCTCTTATTATTAAAGCTTTCTCGTAATCCTTATTTGCCATTGTTATACCTCATAATAAATCTTTTTAGTTCCCATAAGTTCAAATCCAAATGATTTAAACTTGTTTATTTTTGTATTTTCTAAAGATGAAATTACAATTTTTGTGTTATGCCCTATTTTATATAATACTTTAGATAAACACATATCATAGGCAAGAATGTTAGTACATGTAAAATATAATATTTCACAATCATTACTTACAAATATACCAATTCTTTTATCTTTATACATAATAAAATAACACTTATTATTTTTAATAATATTTAGGGCATCAATTACATCTATTTCTTTTTCTGATAAATCTTTATGATAATTAACTAAATTAATAAAGTCTTCTCTTGAAGTTATTAGAACTTCTTCAAGCTTAATTTCTTTATAAGCCTTAGTTAATGTATATTGATTAGAAAAAATTAAATCTTTTCTATATTCTTTTAAGCCATCTAGTTTGAAAGGAGATGATATAAATATCTTTTTAGGGTTATATTTTTTAGCGATACCTACCGCTTCTTCTATAAACCCATCTTTATATTTTTCTAAAATATCTATTATTACAACACCTTTTTCAAGGTTATGTAATATAATATCATATTTTGCCTTATCACTTTTTAAAGATAAATCATTCATACCATTCACCAACAATTTGATTATAAATCAATTTTAAATCTAATACAATAAAATTGTAAAACTATATTTAGTTTACCAAACAAAAGGCAAGATTTTCTACTTGCCTTCATTAATAAATACTAATCTATTATCTTTAAAGTAATTCCTTATTCTCTTACTGTTAGATAGATAAGATAAATAGCTTCTTACAGTAGATAATATCAACATATATTTGTTATAAGATATTCTTAGCTTATAATACGAGAAAATATATGATGTACATTCAGTACAATTATGTTCTTCATGCAAATAATCTAATAATACATCAATAATTTCATGCATCGTCTTTCTATTAAATTCAACAACAGGTTTAATATTAGTAGTAGCTTCAGAATGTGATGGGACAACCATCTTACCATTAAGTGATTCTACAAAATCAAGTGATTCAAGGTATCCTTTAACATCGTATATTAATAAAATATGCGCTCTTTCTACTAAATCAATAGATCCTAAAGTATCTGCCACAAAATATACATCATCTGGTGTCTTAAGTCCTATCATACCCCAATGATGTCCTGGTAAATGAAACCATTCTAATGCAGGCGGAATTTCTTCTAATGCATATATTTCATCATTCATATCAATATGCATTAATTTTCCATCATATTCATCTAGTGGGTATCCTCCATATAAAAATCCTATATCAAGCTTGGGATCTCTAAAAAATCCTCTTTCTACTTTTGAGGCTATCATCTTACAATTTGTTTTATGATAAATGTATTCCCACCCTCCCGCATGATCTGCGTGACAATGTGAGAATATTAAATGGGTAACTTTCATATTGTTTAAAAGAAGAGTCTCATATATATGTGGTCCATCTTCTTCTGTACCACAATCAAATAAAACTACCTCATTTTTATCGTTTAGCTTATAAACACCACAATTAGTATTACCATCAATATAATATGTATTTCCCTTTAGATGATGTAAATTATACATTTTCATCTCTCCTTTAAATCTAAAAAAGCCTTTTGAGGCTTTTTATTAGTTAATTAATCCTTGCATAACATAGATATATGCTTCTACACATAATCCAAATAATGCCATTGATATAATCATTAACGCAGAAATTACTCCGACCAATGGTAATCTATCTTTTGTAGAAATATTATATTTCTTTTGATCATCAATTGATAATTTCTTAATATATTTTTGTTGTTTAATATCATATACAATAAGGAATGGTAATACTGCTACTGCGCCTAATGCCGCAAGTAATCCAAGATATGTATATTCTAAATCTACTACATCATTTTTAAATGCTGTAGCTGATAATATAAATTGAATTATCATTACTACTACACCAAAATATCCTGAATACGCAACATATTTTTCAGCTTTAATGTTTTCATCTTTTGCAATTAATACGATGTATTTTACAATAAAATACATATGGCATATAAATAGTGCAAGCGATAAAAGCATTACCAAATTGATTTGAACTAAAGTACCTGTTGTACCTAATAATATCATAATTAATTATCCTCCAACATATTATTAATTTCTTTAGCTAACTCCTCATATCCAGGTTTTCCAAGTAATGCGAACATATTCTTCTTATATGATTCTACACCTGGTTGGTTAAATGGATTTACTCCAATTGCGTATGCACTAAGTCCACAAGCATACATAAAGAAATATACCATATATCCATAATTAAATTCATTAAGTTCATCAATCTCTATAATTGATGTAGGAACTCCACCCTCATAATGGGCTAGAGCGGTTGCGATAAGGGCCTTATTATTAATTTCTGATATCTTCATTCCTTTTAAGAAATCAAGCTTATCTAAGTTTCCTTCCATTCCAGGAACATTTATTTCATACATAGGTTTAGAAATCTTAATGATTGTCTCTATTATATTTCTTTCTCCATCTTGAATCATTTGTCCTATTGAATGAAGGTCAGTTGTAAATATTGCCCCTGTAGGAAACATTCCCTTATGTCCCTTACCTTCAGATTCAGCAAATAGTTGTTTATACCATTCAATGAATCCTCTTACTTTAGGTTCAAAGGCTGATAAGATTTCAATCTTATATCCCTTTTTATACATCATATAACGTAGGGTGGCATATTTAAGTGAATTAGAATCTAAATTCTTACATTCATTCATTGCACATAATGCGCCATCCATTACTTTTTTAATATCAATTCCAGCTACTGCCATAGGAAGTAAGCCTACTGCAGTTAATACAGAATATCTTCCACCAATGTCATCTCTTATTTGGAACATTGGAATGTTCTTTAATACACATAAGTCATGAAGTATTCCCTTATCAAGATCAGTTGTAGCATATACACGTTCATACGCTTTATCTTTATATTTCTTAGTTAATAAATCTAAGAATAGTCTTGTTGATACTGATGTTTCAGTAGTACTTCCACTCTTAGATATAATATTAATAGAAAAATCCTTATTTTGAATTCTATTATAAACCTCATAAATATATGATGATGACATAGAATTACCTACAAAATATATTTCAATATTATTATCATCATAATATGGTCTTAAAAGCTCTATTGCAGATTTTGCCCCAAGATATGAACCACCAATACCAAGTACTAATAGTACTTGTGATTCTTTCTTTATTTTTTCTGCAGTATTCAATATATTTTCAAATTCATCTTTATTATAATCACTTGGTAGTGATAACCATCCTAGATAATCATTACCCTCTCCGCTTTTAGAATCTAATACCTTTTTAGCTTCTAATATATCATTTAAAGCTTTGTCTTTTTCTTCTTTTGTGTATAATCCCTTTGTATATCTAAAATCTATTTCCATTTTTATTTTTCCACCCCGTCTAATATCGGACTATTTACATCCTCTACATTTACTACCCTTATTACTTCAGGAACTTCTTCCTTAAGCATTTCTTCTATTCCATCATATAATGTTGAATTTTGATATCCACAATCTGCACAAGCTCCAAGCAATTGAATATATACTATTCCATCTTTATATCCAAGAAACTCTAGATCTCCACCTTCACCATTAATATATGGTCTAATTTTATTTAAAATTAATTCTACTTTATCTATTACTTCTCTAGTTTTGTTGTCCATTAGAATTTCCACCTTTATTCTTATTCTTTTTATGGTGATTATTATTCTTAAATGAATTATTAGTCATCTGATTTTTATTTTGATTGTTGTTAATCTGGTTCTTATTTTGATTATTAATTTGATTTTTATTTTGATTATTATTAATCTGATTCTTATTTTGATTTGGTTTATTAAATTTATTATTAGTAGTACCTTTTTTACTATCTTTTATATCATCCTTATCATCTTTTAAATAAGATGGCAGAGGGAATGTTTTAACCTTATTAATTCTATTCATATCTAAAACTATATTAGGTTTTACATGCTTAGTTGATTCAAGTACTAATGAATCCTTATCATAATTAACTTTTTCAATTGGTGTAACATGGTCATCACCTATTGTAAGTTCTTTATTAGGATTTTCCTTATAATATTCAAATAGGCTTTTATATTCTTCTTCATTAATTCTTCTTAAAATAAAAAATCCACATTTATATACACAGGATTCTGCTAGATATTCAGGTATTTTTCTATATGAATAATCTTTAGAATTAAATCCTTTTAAACGTAATAGTTCAGAAGCAATATCTCCAACTATATAATCATAAGAATCAAAATATTCTTCTAAATATGCATCTTCAAATTTTTGAATATTAAGGGCATCTCTTACGTTTTTTAAAACCTCGTAGTATCCCTTAGTTGTCTTTATAACCATAATACCACCTATACAATTATAACACAAAACATAATAATTTAACAATTATTAAGTTTGCTCGTTAAAAAAGCTCCCTTTAGGAGCAATTTTTATATTATTCACTATCTTTATTAGTATTTTCTTCTACATTATCACTAGTAATATCATTTAAAGAACTATTATCATCTAATACTTCTGTATCACTAGATCCTTCTAACGCTATAGCTTCTTTTTCTTCTCTCATCTTTTTAACAAACATCTCAACAAGTATAGGTAATATTATACCAATAATAAGAGTAATAATAGATGCTACCCACATAAGCGCACTATATGAAATATTATATTCACTATTATGTGTTGCAGACCAAATAATCGCAAAAGGTGAAGCTAGGATAAGACCTAAAATAAAGAAATATGTTTTATGTGGTGCCTTCTTTAAAAGAATACCCATTATTTTAGAAATCAATAATATTCCTAAAGCACATCCTATTGTAAATACTAGCATTAATATAAATTCATCTAAGAATCCCTCACCAGATACAAATTTCTTCATTAATGTAGTACCTGATGTAAGAATTAATGAATAATATCCTAATGCCATTAATGTAAGGCTTCCTGATATACCTGGAATAACCATTGTAGCGGCACTTATAATTCCAACTATAAACACTAATAATAGTGGTACAAAAGAAATCTCTAAAGTCTTTTCTGCACTAGATACCATTGGAATTATTACCATAATCGCAATTGCAGGTATTATAAATAAATAATTTAATTTTGATGGATTTTCATTAACTGCACTTTTATATACATTTGGAATAGAACCAATAATAAGACCCGCAAAGAACATTATTGTTTGGAATGGGAATTTTTCTAAAAGATACGCAATTGTAAACATTGCAAATACCATTCCTAAAACTAATCCAATTCCTAAAAATATTAAATCTTTAATTGATTTTATTGGATGCTTAGTTATATCTGATATATCATATATAACTCTATCATATATCTTAAGCATTACAGCCATAGTACCTCCACTAAAACCGGGAATTATATTTGAAATACCTATAAGCATTCCTTTAATTATATCTAACAACCATTTCATTTACTTAATTTCCTTTCCCATAGGTACAATCATTCTTTTCTTAGGTGGAATATTTTCAACAAGGACAACTGCCTCAGAGGCAATTGCTTCTCCTCTTCCAACAAATCCCATATTCTCCCATGTAGTAGCCTTAACTGATACCATTTCTACATTAATATTTAATATATTCGCAATACTTTCTCTTATACTCTGTCTTATAGGAGAAATTTTTATATTTTGTGAATAGATAGTAAGATCTATATTATTAACCTTATATCCTAAATCTAATACTCTTTGATAACATTCTTTTAAAATTACTTTAGAATCCATGCCAAGTGTTTTTTGGCTATTATCAGGATAAAATGTACCAAGATCTCCTAAAGCGAGTGAGCCTAGGAAAGCTTCTGCAACTGCATGAAGCACAACATCTGCATCACTATGTCCTAATAATCCTAAATCTGATTTAACTTCTACTCCACCAAGAATTAGTTTTCTATCGGGGACAAGCTTATGTGTATCCCATGCATGACCAATACGTATCATAGTAAATCCTCCATATATTCTGCAATTTTAAAATCTTCAGGATTTGTAAGCTTTATATTATATCTTGATCCTTTTATAATTGTAGGCTTATAATTCAAATATTTTTCAAGATATGATATGTCATCAGTAAGTGATATATTATCACTCTTTGACATATTATAAGCTTTTATATAATCATCTTTATAAAGAGATTGAGGAGTTTGAACTACTACTAAACTACTTCTATCAATAACTCCATTATTTTTATCTCTTACTGTATCAATCATAGGTATTCCTACATATGCGCATTTACTAGTTCTCATTGCTTCTATTGAATCATCTATCATATTTTTTGTAATAAATGGACGAGCTGCATCTTGTATTATACATAGTTCATTACAAGACTCCATTACTCCATTATATACTGATTCAGCTCTTGTCTCTCCACCCACTACTATTTTTGCGTCAAGATTAAGTGATTTAATATATGGTATATCATTTTCTGCACATACTAAGATGATTTCAGCATCATAATTCTTAAACATATTATATGAATACATAAATAAAGGCTTACCTTTTAATTCCCATAATGCCTTATTCATTTTAAGGCCTGATCTAGTTCCTGATCCTGCCATTACAATAATTGCCGAAAACAATCCACTCACCTCGAAAATACAATATCAAGTTTTAAATCCCAAGGATCTCCCTTGAAATCAATGTTATTTAATTCTTTATAAACAACACCTATTTTAAGTCCAGTATAACCCAAAAGATATTTATCATAATATCCTTTGCCGTATCCTATACGCTGCATATCCTTTGTAATTCCAACACATGGAATTATAAAACATTCTATCTCAGATCTTTCAACCAAATTGTTTGAATTAGGTTCCATTACATGAAACTTTTTTTCACTAAAATTATTTAAATCATTTTCATAATAAAATGATATAACATCTAATGTTTTAGGAAATACAAATCTTTTATCTTTGTATTCATTCAAAAGTGGTAATAAATTTATTTCACCAGCTAAAGGATAATAAAGCGCAATTGTATTATATTTTTCTAATATTTTAGAATCTACTATATCTCTAACTATGGATAAAGAGGTATCCATAAGGGTATCTCTTTTTAGAAGTAAGCTTTTGCGAAGCTCTTTTTTACTTAATGTCACTATAGAACATATAATCTACACCAACCTGTGGTAGCATTGATGTATTTAGAGCTCTTTCAGCAGCTCTAACTATCTCTTTAGCATCTCTACATTCATTATAGAATGCTACTCCAAAGTTTGCCTTAATATCAAGATGTATTCCACCGTAATCCATAGCACTTTCGGTAAGTACATTCTTTTCAAGCATTTGGCGTAATATAGCCATCTTTCTTCCATCATTTACAATAATAACGAAATCAAGTCCTGATATACGATAAATCATTCTATCATTTACAAGCTTATCATTAACAGCTTTAATATATTCACCAAGAACCATATTACCAATTGAACGTCCATGAGCCTTATTAATTTCTGGAAGGTTAGAAAGTTTAAACATAGCGACTTCAAATGGAATTCCTTCTCTATATGCGGACTCAAGATCTGCATACATCATTGCCTCATCCTTAATAGTATCAAGGATTGGCATATCTGAATGCTCAAAATGCTTATCAGCAACTATTTCAATAGTTCCTGCAATTTCATCATCAGCACCTTTAATAAATATTCTCTTACCTCTTTCTCTTACGAATTGGTAAGTAGCTCCAGTTTTAAATCTAAATTTAGCGTCATAAGCGGGTCTTGATTCTGTTAAATCAGAAATTTGTTTACGATAAAACGCAAGATCATCTGGATGAATATAATGCTCAAACTCTGAACGAGCAATTGTATTACCATTTAAGTTTAATAGATCAACAAAAGTATCATTTCCCCAAACATAATTTTCATCAATATTGTAATAGAAAATAGCTTCTGTTGAAATATCAAATAAAGCCTTCATACGAGCTTTAACATTTTGAAGCTCAGATGTTTTATCATTAAGCTTACGCTGTGCGTTAAGCATTGATGATTCCTCATCTAAATCACCTATAAGAAGATGACCTGTATAACGTGAAGCTGTAAATATAGGATTATCTGTAAAATTCAATACATTAGTATCTTTACCATCTTTTGAAGATACTAAGAATTCTCTTTTACAAGTATCTCCTTCCTTACATTCTTCAGCCCATACTCTAAAATGCTCTTTTACCTTACTCATCTTAATTTGAGTATCATTTAAGCTCATTAAAACAAAATTGTTTGAAATAAAATCAAAAAATTTTTTCCCAATTGCTTCTCTTTTTTCTATTCCAGCAAGTTTGCATAGATTAGTAGATATTTGTTTAATCTTCTCTTTTTTATCAAGAAGTACAAATATTTTTTCATTCTCAAGAGATTTTACAAACTCATTTTCAAGATGGGCTTTTGAAGTTGATTCTGTAATTGTTTTAAAGAATGCTATACATACAACTACATAATCTACTATAACTGCACCTGATGCAATGTAATTAAGAGTTTTATGTCTTTCAATAATATCCAAAAGACCTAAAATTAATCCCATAGCACCTGTACAAATGAATGCTAATACTAATCTTCCCTTTAATACCTTACGTTCAATAATTGATTGAGTAATATATACTGCAAGAAGAATTATTGACATTATTAATGCGCAAATTAATTCCGCATATTTCATAGAAGCTCACCCCATACATAATAAACTAACACAAACACAATCCCCACAAATAATAATGCTAATAAATATTTTACAGCACCTGTTTTCTCATGAACTATTGCCTCATTTGGATTATGATCAAAAAATATTAAAATTGGACAAAATAAAGCTAATAAAACTGTCTTTAGAATTTTCATAGCCTATACCTCCTACTTTAAGAACATATCCAAGTATTCTTGAATCTTCTCTCTTTCATTTGCCTTCATAAGAACTCCTTCAATAGCAAGTGAAATATTACCAGTTTCCTCTGATACAATAATAGTTAATGCATCAGATACCTCAGAAATACCAATACCAGCTCTATGACGTGAACCAGTAGTTTTATCCTCAATCTTTTGTTGAGCAAGCACATAATATGCACCAGCACAACGAATCTTATTTCCACGAACAATAACAGCTCCATCATGAAGTGGTGTATTTGGTGTAAATATTTGAATTAATAATTCCTTAGATACATCAGAGTTTAATTGAATAGCTTTCTCTGCATATTGATCTAGAGATATATTTTTCTCAACTGTTATTAATGCACCTATCTTTCTTGCTGAAAGATATAATACTGCATCAATAATAGATTCTTTAGTTTGAGCAGATGATGTAACATCAATCTCTCTTTTATCATCTTTATTCTTAATTGTTATAACTCTTCTTAAATCAGGAGCTAATAAAATAACGATAAACAATGGTGTTACAATAGATAGATATAAAAATACATATTTAGATATCTTTAAATCAACATACCATGAAAAAGCTGCGATAACAGCAAATACTCCATTAATAATTGTTAAATCTAAAGCTCTTTTATTTCTAAACACAAATTGCCCAAGTGCAATTGCTACCATAAGAATAAAATATGCATCAACTAATACTTGTAGCCATAAATGATTACTAAAATATTGTGTAAAAGCATTATATATCATTCTTCCACCACCTATACGTCTTATTATATAACAATTTAGTGTTTAATTTCTACCTATTTAAAATTTTATTTTAAAATTTGTAGTATAA
>CAZJAM010000012.1:0-28394 GCA_964544095.1 uncultured Anaeroplasmataceae bacterium
CAAGCTGGAGATGAATTTGAGTTTACAAGCGACTGCTTTGTTGAAGCGACTGTAGCTGAAACAGGAGTATATACATATGAGTGTATTATTACTGACAGTTTTAATGCTGATGAAGAAACGCCAGTATTAATAGACAAAAGACCAGTAATATATGTTGATACAAATGTTGACAATACAATTACCGCTCATATCACTAATAATAGTATGGGTATTGGTAGTGTATTAAAAATTAAATTTAATATATTACCAATTACTGATGAAAAATCAGAATATAAAGAGATTTCTATAGATAAATATGGAATATATAGATTTAAAGCTACTAACAGTGATAGTGGATTTCATTGTGCTTATGCGTTGAGGAAGTCAAAACTTGAAAGCTTTGCCTATACTAATAATGCTGTTGTAGATAAAATGTATGACGTGGGAGACAAAGTATATATTTTAAAAGACTGTACTATTGATAGATTAAATTTCTATTATGAAATAGAGACAAATAATTCTACATATAAGCCATTTGAAACAATTGATATTCCTCTTAATACTGTGCTAGATAGTGTTAAAGTCATAAAAATATATGATGATGGCAGTAAGGAAGAATATGACACAAAGTTTGAAGTGAATTATATGTGCTATACTTCACTTACAATTACTAGCGAAATAGAAAAGGTTGAACTTGATTATTCTGATAGTAAAAATTATAAGGGAGTGTATCTTTATTTGATATTTAATGTAGTATAATATGTGTTAATGCTTATCAATTTGTAAAACTTGCTAAGGATAATATGTTTGATTAAAAGTAATCAATTTAGTTTATATAATATTCATCAAATCAGATGATTGTTATTGAATAAATATGATTACTTTTTTAACACTGCTTTATACCACGTATGAAGCGAAGATGGGAAAACATATTAAGGTTAAAAGAATTTTGGCACCAAGTACGGGTTTTAGATAAAATAATTAAATAAAATATGTGAAATCTTGTTAAATATAGAAACAGGGAATTAAAATTAAACAAAAGATATTGACTTAAAAATTAATATTTGATAAAATGTATAAGCACGTGTGTTTTATGAACACGTAAGTGGGAGGATACTTTACGTCCATTTACCACATTTTGAAAAGTAAGGAGGAACTACTACATGGCTAAGAAGCTTGTAAAAATGGTTAAGTTACAAATTCAAGCAGGTAAGGCAAACCCAGCTCCACCAGTTGGTCCAGCACTAGGACAAGCAGGAGTAAACATTCCTGGATTCTGTTCTCAGTTCAATGAACAAACTAAGGATAAGATGGGATACGTTCTACCAGTTGTAATTTCTGTATATGATGACCGTTCATTTACATTTATTGTTAAGACTCCACCTGCAGCTGAATTGTTAAAGAAGGCTTGTGGAATCGAAAAGGGTTCTGGAAATCCTAAGACTACAACAGTAGCCAAAATTTCAAGAGCAAAGGTTAAAGAAATTGCTGAAATGAAAATGCCAGACTTAAACGCTAACGATGTTGAGGCTGCAGCAAATATTATTGCTGGAACAGCTAGAAACATGGGAATTGTCGTTGAGGATTAATTAAGGTTGTTATAAAAACGATCTAAAAACTTGTGGGAGGATATCCCGCTATACCACATTTTTAGGAGGATTATTATGAAGAGAGGAAAAAAATACACTGAAGCTGCTAAGCTTGTAGATGTAAATAAGAAGTATGATCTTAAAGAGGCTCTAGAACTTCTTTGCAAGACTTCTACTACAAAGTTTGATGCAACTGCAGACGTTGCTATCCGTCTTAATGTTGATCCACGTAAGGCTGATCAAAACCTTCGTGGTGCAGTAGTATTACCTAATGGTACTGGTAAGACTCGTCGTGTTCTTGTTTTAACTCGTGGAGCTAAGGCTAAGGAAGCTGAAGAGGCTGGTGCTGATTATGTTGGAGATTCAGATTATATCCAAAAGATCAACCAAGGTTGGTTTGAGTTCGATGTAATCGTTGCTACTCCAGACATGATGGGTGAACTAGGAAGACTAGGAAGAGTATTAGGACCTAAAGGACTAATGCCAAACCCTAAGACTGGTACAGTAACTATGAACGTTGCTAACGCAGTTAAAGAAATTAAGAATGGTAAAGTTGAGTACCGTGTTGATAAGGTAGGAAACATTCATTGTCCATTCGGAAAGGTTTCTTTCGGAGCTGAAAAGCTTGCTGAGAACCTAAGAGCTATTTATGATTTATTAATGAAGGCTCGTCCTGCTACAGTAAAAGGAAATTATGTATTAAACGTTTCAGTGACATCAACTATGGGTCCTGGAATCAAGCTTAATGCAGATTCTATTCTTGCAGCAAATAACTAAATCTTATACCGAAGAAAGTAGGCGTGCTAAGCACTCAATTTCTACCGAGGTGTGATTTGAAAAGAATGATAAATCCTTTTCCGCACCCTTGGTGTGGTTAAGGATTTTAAAAATTTATACGGAGGTGTCATTAAAGTGGCAAATAAGAATATTGTTGAACAAAAAGCTCAATCAGTTACTGAAGTTGCTGAGAAGATGAAGGCTACACCAGCATTTATCGCATTCAAATACCAAGGATTAACTGTTGAACAATTCCAAACTTTAAGAAGAAATTTATTAAAGGATGGATGCCATATTAGTGTAATTAAGAATAACATCAGCCGTCGTGCTTCAACAGAACTTGGATATACTGAGTTCGCAGATGCTTTAAAGGGTGCAGTTGCAATTGCATTCTCTGGAGACGATGTTGTTGCACCAGCTAAGGGATTATTCGAATTCGCTAAGGATAACGACAAGGTTGTTGTCGAGAAGGGTGTCATTGATGGAGAAATTTATGATTTCGACAAGCTACAAAAGTTAGCTACTCTACCATCAAGAGAGACATTATTAACTCAATTAGCTGCTGGTATGTTAGGAACATTAACTCAATTATCTATTGGTCTTAACATGGTAGCTGAGAAGCAAGAAGAGCAAGCTGCTTAATTGCTTTTAATAAAAAATAAAAATAAACTAAAACAAAAATAAAATTATTAGACATACGGAGGAAAATAAAAATGGCTAAGTTAAATAAAGAAGAGTTTATCAATTCATTAAATGAAATGACTATCCTTGAAATCAAGGAGTTAGTAGATGCTATGAAGGAAGCATATGGTATTGACCCAACTGCAGTTGCTGCTGCACCTGCTACTGGAGCTGCTGGAGCTGCTGCTGCTGAACAAACTGAGTTCGATGTAGTACTTGCATCTGCAGGAGACAAGAAGATTGCTGTAATCAAGGTTGTTAAGGATCTTACAGGTCTTGGACTTAAGGAAGCTAAGGATCTTGTTGATGGAGCACCAAAGCCAGTTAAGCAAGGAGTTTCTAAGGCAGAGGCTGATGACATTAAGGCTAAGCTTGAAGAGGCTGGAGCTACAGTAGAGATTAAGTAATTAACTTTATGGTACAATTTAAACCTGGGACCAAATAGTCTCAGGTTTTTGTGCCTAAAATTAAATCATGAGCGAAAACTTTTATTATTCAGAAAAACAAGACGGATTAAAAAGCAATCCCACTACATATGATTTCAATTTTAGAGAGCATAGTTTTAAATTTAAAACTGATGCAGGAGTATTCTCTAAAAGTTATATAGACTTCGGGTCATTTACAATGCTTGAAGCATTTACTCCAAATTCTATTGATGCCCCTATTTTAGACATGGGTTGTGGCTATGGGCCAATAGGAATAGTAATATCAACTCTTTATGACCATGATGTTTTAATGGTTGATATTAATGAAAGAGCCATAAGCCTTACAAACGAAAATATCATATCGAACCACGTTTCAAAAGCTAAAGCACAAAAGAGCTATATATACGATTCGATTCCAAATGAGATGAAGTTCTCATCTATTATTACTAATCCACCTATAAGGGCTGGTAAAAAGGTTATATTTGATATTTATGATGGGGCGTATAAACATTTAGCACTTGGTGGAGAACTTTGGGTAGTTATCCAAAAGAAACAAGGAGCACCATCATCAAAAGCACATTTAGAGGAATTATTTTCTAATTGTGAGGTTGTTTGTAAGAATAAAGGATATTTTATCCTAAAAAGCCGAAAATGTAATTGACATATTTTAATAAATGTAATATAATGTTAAAATGCTTGATATGGCATTTTGTGCTTTAAAAAAATGAAATTGAAAATAAAGGAGTGGCTTAAATGGTAGGTTACAAAGTCGTTAAATACGGAAAAAGAGCTGAAAGACGTAACTTTTCTAAGGTACGTACAGAAGTAGAGCTTCCAGATTTAATCGGAATTCAAAAGAAATCTTTCCAAGATTTCGTTGAAACTGGATTAAAAGAGGTATTTGAGGGTGTATCTCCAATTACTTCACCAAATGGAAAGCTTAAGATTTATTTTGGAGATTATCATTTTGAAGATCCAAAATATGGTATCGTTGAGTGTAAGTTAAGAAGAATTAACTACTCACGCCCATTAAAGTGTAGAGTAAGACTTGAAAATGAGGAAACTGGACAAATAATTGAACACGAACTATTTATGGGAGAAGTTCCATATATGACTCCTGTTGGAACATTTGTTATCAACGGAGCTGAGCGTGTAGTTATTTCCCAAATTATTCGTTCATCTGGTGTTTATTATGGAAAAGAAATTGATCCAAAATCAGGTGAAACAAGATATACAGGTCAAGTAATGCCAACACGTGGTGCTTGGATAGAGTTTGAAGCTGGTCCAAGAGATATCTTATATGGAAAGCTAGATCGTAAAAAGAAAATTCCAGTAACTACAATGCTTCGTGCATTTGGATTAGATTCAGATGAAGCTATTATTAATCTTTATGGAGATTCTGTAAAGATGAGAGCTACAATCGAGAAGGATGAAACTCATAATGCTGATGAAGCAGTTACAGAAATTTATAAGAAATTACGTGATGGAGAAACTGCGCCTGCATCTGATGCAAGACAATATTTAGTTGATCATCTATTAGATGAGAAGCGTTATGATCTTCAAAAGGTTGGACGTTATAAATATAACAGCAAGCTTGATGTTTTAAAGCGTGCTAAGGGACACACACTTGCTGAAGATATAGTTGCGCATGATGATATCTTTGATGAAGAAACAGGAGAGGTATTATACACTAAGGGTGAAATTATCGCCGAGTCTGGAACTCTTGTTAACAAAGAAGTTATCGCAACTCTTGATAAGGCTCGTGATGCATTCCGTAAGGTTATTGACCTTAAAAATACACTTGCTGAGAATCCAGTATGTGAAGTTTTACATATTGAGGTTACTGAGGCTGGTAAGACTCACAAGGTTACTATTTATGGTAACGATCAAAGAGAGACTTCATTACATTTAACATTATCTGATGTAATCGCAGCATTTGGTTACTATTTCAACTTATATGAAGGTGTAGGAACACTTGATGATATCGACCATCTAGGAAATAGACGTCTACGTTTAATTGGAGAATTACTTGTTAACCAATTCCGTATTGGATTTGGAAAATTAACTAAGAATATTCAAGAGCGTATGACAACTGTTGATATTCATACTGCTACACCACAAAACTTAATTAATATTAAGCCATTAACTTCTTCATTAAAGGAGTTCTATGGTTCATCACAATTATCACAATTCATGGATCAAGAGAACCCTCTTGCTGAAATTACTCAAAAGAGACGTGTATCTGCATTAGGATCTGGAGGTATTGCCCGTGATCGTGCTGGTGCTGAGGTTCGTGACGTTCATGATTCACACTATGGACGTATGTGTCCAATTGAGACACCAGAAGGTCCATCAATCGGACTTATTACATCTCTTGCAACATATGCACAAGTTGATAAATTTGGATTTATTCAAACTCCTTATTTAATGGTTAAACTTGATGAAAATGGTAAGAAATATGTATCATCTGAGGTAAAATATTTTACTGCTGATAAAGAAGATGACTTATGTATCGCATCTGCTGCAACAAAGCTAGATGAACAAGGTCATATTCTAGATGAGTATGTTGATGAATACGGAAATACTGTTAAGCAACAAATTATCGGACGTTTAAATGGAGAAACATTATTCGTTACTCCTGATATGGTAGATGCTATGGACGTATCTCCAAAACAAGTAGTATCAGTTGCTGCTGCATGTATTCCATTCCTTGAGCATGATGACGCAACTCGTGCACTAATGGGAGCTAACATGCAACGTCAAGCAGTTCCAATACTTTCACCAGAATCACCATATGTAGGAACAGGTATGGAGCATTTCGCTGCTCGTGACTCAGGTTCTGCATGTAGAGCTATTAATGATGGTACTGTAAAGTATGCTGATGCAAAGAAGATTATTGTATCAGAGGATAATGGTGATGAGCGTACTTATACTATGCTTCAATTCCTTCGTTCTAACTCTTCTACAACAATTTGGCAACGTCCAATTGTTAAACCAGGAGATAGAGTAGAGGCTGGAGAAATTATCGCTGATGGTCAATCAATGCAAAATGGAGAATTAGCTCTAGGACGTAATGTAAGAGTTGGATTCATGACATGGGACGGATATAACTTTGAGGATGCCGTTATAATGTCAGAAAACATGGTTAAGTATGATTACTATACATCAGTTCATATTGATGAATTTGAAATTCAATGTCGTGATACTAAGCTAGGAAAAGAAGAGTTTACTCGTGATATTCCTAACGTAGGTGAAGATATGACTAAATACCTTGACGCAGACGGAATTGTTATTCCTGGTACTGAAGTTAAGGAAGGAGATATTCTTGTTGGAAAGATTACTCCAAAGGGTCAAACTGACCCAACTCCAGAAGAGAAACTTCTTCAAGCAATCTTCGGAGAAAAGACTCGTGAGGTTAGAGATACATCATTACACGTTCCACATGGTGGAGGAGGAGTTGTTCGTTCAGTAGAACACTTCAAGAAGTCTAATGGTGATGATCTAGGACCTGGTATTAACGAGGTAGTAAGAGTTTATATAGTTCAAAAGCGTAAGATCCAAGTTGGAGATAAGATGTCTGGACGTCATGGAAATAAGGGAGTTATTTCTAACATTGTTCCAGTAGAGGATATGCCATACTCAGCAGATGGACAACCACTAGACATTATGCTTAACCCACAAGGAGTTCCATCTCGTATGAATATCGGACAAGTTCTTGAATTACATTTAGGACTAGCTGCACAAACTCTTGGAGTTAAGTGTGCAACACCAGTATTCGACGGTGCTACTACTAAGGATATTAATGATATGCTTGCCGAAGCCGGAGAGGTTAAGAAGTTCATGTTATCTGAGGAAGAATTACTTGCTGCCATGAAGAAGGCATCAGATAAGAGACTTTCAAAGACTAATGAAATCTTAGAACAATTAAAGGCAGATGCAGCTGAACTTAAGGCAAATCGTAAGTTCTCTTCAACAGATAAGATTGATGCACATAATACATTAATTTATGAGGCTGAAGAATTACTTGCTGATTTAAAGAAAGATTATAAAGAAATTATTGATAATTATGAGGGAATCCCTCAAGATGGAAAGATTACTTTATACGATGGACGTTCAGGAGAGCCATTCGAAGGTAAGGTTAACGTAGGAATTATGTACATGATTAAGCTTGGACACATGGTTGACGATAAGCTTCATGCACGTTCTGTTGGACCTTACACATTAGTTACTCAACAACCAATGGGAGGAAAGGCTCAAAATGGAGGACAACGTTTCGGAGAGATGGAGGTTTGGGCTCTACAAGCATATGGAGCTGCTCATACTCTACAAGAAATGTTAACTATCAAGTCAGATGATATCGTAGGACGTAATAAGGTATTTAAGGCTATTACTGATGGTAAACCATTACCAGAAGCAGCTTTACCAGAATCATTTAGAGTTCTTGCTCGTGAATTACAAGCTTTAGGATTACATGTAGAACTTGTAACTGAAGAGGGAAAGAATGAAATTGAGAAGTCAATTGTTGATCAAGAGACAGATGAAAATAGAAATTTTATTTCTAAATTTGGTATGTAGGAGGCGCACTAATGAGTAAGAAGTTTAAGTATATTAAAATTAGATTAGCATCTCCAGATGAAATCCTTTCATGGTCACACGGTGAGGTTAAAAAGCATGAAACAATTAATTATCGTACTTTAAAACCTGAACCAGATGGATTATTCTGTGAAAAGATCTTTGGACCTACTAAAGATTATCAATGTGCCTGCGGAAAGTCTAAGAGATCAGACGCCAAAGGAAAAATTTGTGAGAAGTGCGGAGTTGAATTAACAGACTCTAAGGTACGTCGTGAGCGTATGGGACACATTAACCTTGCGTCCCCAGTAGTTCATGCATGGTATCTTCGTAATTCTCCATCAAGACTTGCTATTTTACTAGACCTTAAAGCTAAGGACTTAGAGCAAGTTGTATATCTTGCTTCATATATTGTTATTAATCCAGGTCAAACAGGACTTGCTGAAAGACAAATTATTTCAGAGCAAGAATATTCACAATACTATGAAAAGTTTGGACGTAGCTTTGATGCTCAAACAGGAGCAGAAGCCGTTGAAACTCTACTTAAGAAGCTTGACTTAAAGAAGGAAGTACAAATTCTTCGTAAGAAGTTAAATACTTCTTCTAAGCAAACTCGTGATAAGGTTATTAAGAGACTAGAAGTTGTTGAAGCTTTCTACCATTCTGAAAATAAACCAGAATGGATGGTACTTCATGTACTTCCAGTTATACCACCTGATTTAAGACCAATGGTTCAACTTGATGGTGGAAGATTCGCTACTACAGATTTAAACGATCTATATAGACGTATTCTTAACCGTAATAACCGTTTAAAGAAGCAATATGAACAAAACGCTCCTCACTTAATTACTAAGAATGAAAAGCGTATGCTTCAAGAGGCAGTAGATGCCTTAATCGACTCATCTAAGACACGTGGAAGAGGAAACGATACAAGAACTCGTCACCTTAAGTGTCTTTCTGACCTACTTCGTGGTAAGCAAGGACGTTTCCGTCAAAACTTACTAGGAAAGCGTGTTGACTATTCAGGACGTTCAGTTATTGTTGTAGGACCAGATTTAAAGATGTATCAATGTGGATTACCAAAGGAAATGGCATTAACATTATTCCGTCCTTTTGTAATTCGAGGACTTATTGAAAGATCAAATATACAAGGAAATCCTATTACAATCGCTGCAGCAAAGAGAATTTGTGAGCGTCAGGATGACTCTGTATGGCCAGTATTAGAGTCTGTAATTCGTGAGCATCCAGTTTTACTAAACCGTGCTCCAACTCTTCACAGACTTGGAATTCAAGCATTTGAGCCAGTTCTAGTTGAAGGAAAGGCTATTCGTCTACACCCACTAGTAACTACACCATTCAACGCCGACTTCGACGGAGACCAAATGGCAGTTCACGTACCTCTATCACTTGAGGCACAAGCTGAGGCAAGACTATTAATGCTTGCATCTAATAACATTCTAAACCCAAGAGATGGACAACCAGTTGTTACGCCATCTCAAGATATGATCCTTGGAAACTATTATTTAACTTCTGAGCGTAAGAAACCTGCTGAAAAGGTTAATGTAGAAGAGGATGCAAAGTTCTACAATAATGAAGATGAAGCATATATTGCTTATAAGAATGGTGATATTACTCTTCGTACAACTATTTTCGTTAATCCTAACTCACTTGATAAGAAACGCTTTGGAAAATATACTAATCCAAATCTAGAGCGTGATTCAAATGGATTACGTATTGCTTCTGATTTTGTAGGTTATGAAGGAAAGTATTTATATACTACTCTTGGAAAGTTAATCTTCAATAAGATTTTACCAGAGGATTTCCCATATCTAAATGAACCTACAGATGGAAACTTATGTAACGAGTTACCTGCTAAATACTTAATTGAACCTACTGAGGAAAATATTAAGGAAGCATTATCTCGTCCAGAAGTAGCTCCATTTACTAAGAAGATTATCAAAAAGATAATTGCTCAAGTATTTAAGATTCATCAAATGACTAAGACATCTGTATTCCTAGATAACTTAAAGGATCAAGGATACAAGTATTCAACTCTTGCCGGAATTACAATTTCTGCTGCAGACATCGACGTTTATGATAAGAAGGATGAGATGATTGCAGAGGCTGACAAGAAAGTTGCTCACGTTAAGGAAATGTTTGAATTAGGTCTATTAACAGATACTGAAAGATTACAAATGGTTGCGAAAATTTGGGGAGACACACGTAACGATATCGAAAAGAAGCTATGGGATACTATGAAGACTCAAAAAGATAATGGTATCTTTATAATGGCTGATTCTGGATCACGTGGATCTTCATCTAACTTTGCCCAACTTGCCGGAATGAGAGGATTAATGTCTAAGCCAAATGGAGGAATTATTGAGGTTCCAGTTAAGGCTAACTTCAAGGAAGGACTATCAGTATCAGAGTTCTTCATTTCTACACACGGTGCCCGTAAGGGATCAACAGATACTGCCTTAAAGACAGCTGAGTCAGGATACCTAACTCGTCGTTTAGTAGATGTATCACAAGATGTTATCGTATCAATGGATGATTGCGGAACTGAGAAGGGATTCGATGTATATGCAGTTCTTGATGCTGACGGTAAGGAAGTTGTAAAACTTCAAGAAAGAATTACTGGTCGTTATCTTGCTAAGGATGTAATTAATCCTACAACAGGTGAGGTAGTAGCTACTCGTAATACATTTGTAACAGAGGATATTGCAGAGGATATTTGTACTGCACTTGACGCAAAGACTAATTTAGCTGATGCACACGTATGCATTAGATCAAATGTAACATGTGGAGCACGTTTTGGAGTATGTAAGAAGTGCTACGGACGTAACCTTGCTACAAATAACATTGTTGAAGTTGGAGAGGCTGTAGGTACAGTTGCTGCACAAGCCATTGGAGAGCCAGGAACACAATTAACAATGCGTACATTCCACACAGGAGGAGTTGCCTCAACTGCTGATATTACACAAGGATTACCTCGTGTACAAGAGTTATTTGAGATTCGTAAGCCTAAAGGTAAAGCTACTCTATCTGAATATAGTGGAACTGTTACAAAGATTGAAAAGACTAAAGCTGGATATGTTATTGATATCAAAACAAATGAAGGCGATAAGTCTTATACAGTTGACGCAACAACAGAACTTCTTGTATCAGAAGGACAACAAATCAATCGTGGAGATAGATTAAACAAGGGTTCACTTGTTCCACGTGAGATTCTACGTATTAAAGATGCAACTGCTGTTCAAAGATATATAATCGAAGAAGTTCAAAAGGTTTATCGTTCTCAAGGAGTTGAGATTTCAGATAAGCATATTGAAATTATTGTTCGTCAAATGATGCGTAAGGTAAGAGTTGACCAACAAGGATCAACTAAATTACTTCCAGGTCATGAGGTTAACGTTATTGATTTCCGTGATGCTGTAAAGAAAGCTATTCAAAATGGTGGAGAACTTCCAACAGGAAAACCAGTATTACTAGGAATCACTAAGGCAGCCCTAGGATCTAAGTCTTGGTTATCAGCTGCATCATTCCAAGAGACTACAAGAATCTTAACTGATGCCGCAATCCGTGGACAATTAGATAATCTAGTTGGACTTAAGGAAAATATCATTATTGGAGGTCTAATTCCTGCAGGAACTGGTACTCTAGTTGAAAAATCATTCAGCTGTGAGCATAAACCAGAAGATGTAGTTCTAGCACCTACTGAAATTATTGAAGATAATGACATCAATGATGATGAAGCAAATGATGTTATAGATGATGACGATGTTGAATCAACAGACGAGAATTTATAATATTAACCTATAACTAATATGAAAAATGGTAATGTTTGTATAAAGCATTACCTTTTTTTTACAATAAAATTTATAATGAAATAAAAAAATTGATGCCTATATAATATAGACATCAATCCATAAACATTATTTTGATATTTTTTGTTCAAATTTATTCTTTTCAATACCTTCAGGTACATCAATAGGATATTTTCCACTAAAACATCCATCACAGAAGAATAGACCTTCTTTTTTAGCTAATTTATGTGCACCTTCAAGAGATAGATATGATAGAGAATCTGCACCTAAAGCTTTAGCTATTTCTTTATTTGAATTATATTTACATGCAATTAAGTTTTCTTCTGAATCAACATCAGTACCAAAATAACAAGGATGTTTAAATGCAGGCGCAGAAGATAAAAAATGAACTTCTAAAGCTCCAGCTTCACGAAGAAGTTTAATTATTTCTTTTGAAGTAGTTCCACGTACTATTGAATCATCAATTAGAATGACTCTTTTTCCAGCTACTACAGATTTAACTACATTAAGTTTAATTTTTACAGTGTTTCGTCTTTCTTCTTGACTTGGTTTAATAAAAGAACGACCTATATATTTATTTTTAACAAATCCCATTCCATATGGTATATTAGATGCCATACTATATCCTAAGGCAGCGTCAAGACCTGAGTCTGGCACACCAATTACGACATCAGCTGCAATTTTGTTTTCTTCGGCTAAAATCTTACCTGCAGTAACTCTTGCGTCATGAACATTTACGCCTTCAATGTAAGAATCACCTCTTGCAAAATATATGTATTCAAATACGCAGATAGTATGTTTTCTTTGACCTACATAAGTGTTAATAGATTCTATACCATCTTTAGATATAACAACAATTTCACCTGGCTTAATATCTCTTATAAAAGTACCTTCACAAGCATCAATTGCACAAGATTCAGAAGATAGAATATATCCACCATTTTTGCTGCGGCCTAAGCACAATGGTCTAAATCCATTAGGATCTCTAAAACCAATCATTTTTGTAGGAGACATTGCGATACAAGAATAAGCACCTTTTATCTCATTCATTGTTTTTTCAATCGCCGTTTCAATAGATGGTGATGTAAGACGATTATCAACAATTGAATAGGCAATTGATTCAGTATCAGAAGTTCCGTGGAATATAGCGCCATTAAGTTCAAATTTCTTTCTTAATTCATCAGCATTAGTTAAATTACCATTGTGAACTAACGCAAGATTTCCTTTCATATGGCGAACTACAAGAGGTTGAATATTATTGATATTATTACCACCAGTAGTTGAATATCTAACATGACCTACAGCCATATTTCCTAAACTTAATCTTTGTAAAACTTCTTTAGTAAAAACTTCACTAACAAGTCCTGCTCCTTTTTCATATGTGATTACACCATCGTCACATACAGCAATTCCAGCGCTTTCTTGTCCTCTATGTTGTAGTGCATAAAGCGCAATATATAAATCTTGGGCAACGTTTTTCTTTGTTGGTTCAAATATACCAAAAACGCCACATTCTTCATGAATTGAATCAAACATAAAAAAATCTCCTTTTAAAAAGCATAACAATATTGTAAATTGTATTTTGCTTATTGTAAATAAGAAAATATAATTTTTTAAAAAAATTCAATATAATTAAAAAATAACCGAAATAAAGTTTGTTTTTATGTTGTTTTCTTTTATCTTTAAATAATCATATAAGTGTGATAAAATTATAATGTTTTAAAAGGATGGTATCAGATGAATATAAAAAAGATATTAATAATACCAGGGATATTTAGCTTGTTTTTGATCTTATTTGTACTTTCATCATGTAGGTCTTATAGTGGTGATGTAATTACTGATGATGATGTGGCAAAAGAAGCACTTTCATCATTTAATTATGAAATAATAGATAAAGAGCAGAAAACCATACGTCTTATATCGTATGAATCATATATTACTGATGTAGAAGTACCAGGAGTTGTTGGGACCTATACTGTAGTTGAACTTGCTGAAAATTTATTCTTTAATGAAGGAATATCAAGCATTACACTTCCAGATACTATTACAAATATAGGTAAGGGCTGTTTTGCCAATTGCACATTTAAAGAAGTTGTAATACCAGATAGTGTTATAACAATAGGTAGTCAAGCATTCTATGGATGTGATAAGCTTAAAACAATAACATTATCAAATAGTCTTACTGAACTTAGTGAAGGTCTATTAGAATCTTGTGATGGCTTAACTGAGATAATAATACCAGATAATGTAGAAAAAATTAATGATAAAGCATTTTATTTTTGTAGTTCACTTACTAAGGTAGTTCTTCCAAAAAACTTAAAACAAATCAGACCCAAAGCATTTAATCGCCTAGATAGTAATGGCAATTATGATTTGTATTATAAAGGTAGTGAGGAACAATATAATAATAATGTTATTGCGGACCCAGATAATATGATAAATGTAATATATAATTATGAATAGGAGAATGTAGTATGATACTTGTTACAGGAGGAACCGGATATATAGGTTCACATACGGTAGTAGAATTATTAAATAATGGATATGAAGTAGTAATACTTGATAATCTATCTAACTCAAAGAAAATGGTTGTAGATAGAATTGAGACTATTACAGGTAAAAGACCTGTATTTGTTTTAGGAGATATTTGTAATAGAGAAGATTTAGAAGGGGTATTTAATACTTATAAAATTGATTGTGTAATCAATTTTGCAGGATTAAAAGCTGTAGGTGAATCTGTAAAACTTCCACTTAAGTATTATTATAATAATATTGCAGGAGCTACTATGCTCCTTGAAGTTATGCAAGAGAAGGGTGTATTTAATTTTATATTCTCATCTTCTGCCACAGTTTATGGAGATCCTACATCAGTACCTGTTGATGAAACATTCCCAATTGGTGGGACAACAAACCCATATGGTACTACAAAATTATTTATAGAACAAATATTAGAAGATTTATATAAAGCTGATAATAGATTTAATATCGCAATATTAAGATATTTTAATCCTATTGGAGCTCATCCATCAGGACTTATAGGAGAAGATCCTAATGGAATACCTAATAATCTTGCACCATATATTACACAAGTAATGGTTGGAAAAAGAGATCATTTAAATATATTTGGTAATGATTATAAAACAAAGGATGGAACATGCATTCGTGATTATATTCACGTATGTGATTTAGCACGTGGTCATGTATGTGCTATAAAGAAACTTTTAGAAAATCCAGGAGTTGTAATATATAATCTTGGTACAGGTAAAGGCTCAAGTGTATTTGATGTATTACATGCATTCGAGCGTGCATATGGAAAGAATATTCCGTATGAGATTGCGCCTCGTAGAGCTGGAGATATTACTGCAAATTATACAAAGGTAGAAAAAGCAGAAAAAGAATTAGGGTTTAAGGCACAATATGATATAAATGATATGGCCCGTGACCAATGGAATTGGCAAAAGAATAATCCTAATGGTTATGAAGAAAATTAAAAAAGAGAGGTATTATTTATGAACAATAATAATGAAGAAGGAATCACATTACTTCAGATATTTAAGGTTATGCTTGGTCGAAAACTTTTATTATTAATTATAACTTTAGCTATAACAATTGTTGGAACTCTTGCGATTGTATTAGGATACAATAATTTAACACAAACATACACAACAACATTTGGTTATTCAAACCCTAATCTTTTTGATGATAAATATGTAGATGGCTCTAGCTTTAATTATCAAACATTAATAGATGAGGATACATTAAAAGATTTGGTTAAATCAGATTCAGAGTTCAAGTCAATAGATATAGACCAAATGATAGATGATGAAGGAATTACAATTACAGTTAATAAAACAATTAATCAAACAGAGACTGAAATAATTGTTAGTGAAAAAGATTATACAATTACAGTTAATAGTAAATATTTTAAAAATAAAAAGCAAGCAAAAGCGTTTGTTAAGGCAGTTACAGAACTTCCGCTTAAGAAGAATGATCAAGTTATTGAAAGTGTAAAAAATGATAATTATTTAACATCTTATGCATCTAATAATGATTTCATTTCAAAGGCAAATAATTTAGTTAGTCAATATAATTATTTAATGTCTTCATATAAAGACCTTATTTCAAATTATGATAATATGCTAGTAGATGGTATGTCATTATCATCATATCAAAATAATCTTTTAGCTTTTTATAATGAAAGCTCATTATCTATGCTTTGTGATGAAATTATAGCTAATATTTATGTTTTAGATTATGAAACAAATAAAGAAGAGTTTAATAATCAATATGAATATTATAAAAATAAATATGACTTAAATGTTAAAACAATAAATGCATTACAAGAGAAAGTTGATTATCTATTATCTAAATCTTCTAATGTTACATCTTTAGAATTATCTGATTATAATTCAAAAATTGCAGAATATACTATTGAAAATATTGAATATCAAAATAAAATGAAATATTATGGAAATGCATTAGGAAAATATGAGACTACTGATAGTAATTATGTTGTAAAAGCAACTACTGAAGAAAATAAAGCATTTGCGTCTAAACTTGATAATTATTATAATGAGATAAAAAAATTTACAGACACATATACTAGCGTATCTACAAGTGCTATTAAATCTTGTGATAAAGCTTATTATAATTCTACAAATATTGTATCTATTAATGGTGGAATTAGCGCAGTACTTGCCATAGCTATATCATTAGTTTTAGGTCTTGTTATCGCATGTATAACTAACTTAATAGTTGATAGAAAGAAATTAGTAGCTGCATATAATAACACTCCTATTACAAACAATACTGATACTAAAGATAATCAGAATGAAGAAAGCAAGTAATTAAACTTGCTTTTTCTTTTTTAAAAAATACATAATATTGAAACAATCATATAAAAATGATACAATTATAGCATAACGAAAGCTGATTGGAGTGATTATATATGAAAGAAGAAACATTAAATAGAGTTAATGAGCTTATTACACGCTATCCTGCTTTAGAGCCTAATAAGGATGATGTAACAAAGGCTTTAGACATATTAATTACAGCATTCACTAATGGAGGAAAATTACTATTATGTGGTAATGGTGGAAGCGCTGCTGACTGTAACCACATTGTAGGAGTATTAATGAAATCTTTTAAAAAGAAAAGACCAATTGATGCATCCTTAAAGAGAAAACTTAAAAATCTTGATATGGCAGCAGGAGAGTATTTATCACATACTCTTCAACAGGGACTTCCTGCAATATCTCTTGCGGCACATACAGGATATATGACTGCATTCTCGAATGATTCATCAGCTATGGCAGTATTTGCTAACCAAGTTCTTACATATGGAACTAAAGGTGATGTATTTTGGGCATTATCAACATCTGGTGAAAGTAAGAATGTAATAATGGCCGCAATGACAGCAAAGGCAAAAGGGCTAAAGATTATAGGACTTACAGGACAAAATCCATGTACATTAGATAAATATTGTGATGTTTCAATTCATGTTCCTGCAATTGAAAAATATCAGGTACAAGAATATCACCTACCAATTTATAATGCTATATGTTTAGGACTTGAGGACGAATTCTTTGATAAATGATTAAAGAGGTATTAAGCGATGATTATAAGAAGTAAAACACCATTAAGATTGGGGCTTGCCGGGGGTGGAACTGATGTTTCACCTTTTTGTGATGAGTATGGAGGATGCGTTTTAAATGTAACAATTTCTATGTATTCATACTGCTCAATTATTCCAAGAAATGATGGAAAGATAATTTTTAGTGCACCTGATATAGATTATAAGGTTGAACTAGAGTCAAAGCCACGATTAGATATAGATCCTGAACTACCACTACACTTTGGAATATATAATAGAGTAGTTAAGGATTTTAATAAGGGTAAGAAGTTATCATTTGAAATGATTACTTATTCTGAGGCACCTAGTGGTTCAGGATTAGGAACATCTTCAACAATGGTTGTAACAATATTAAAAGCTTTCCAAGAATGGCTAAATATTCCACTTGGAGAATATGATTTAGCAAGACTTGCGTTTGATATTGAACGTAATGATTTGGGATTTGCTGGTGGAGCACAAGACCAATATGCCGCTACATTTGGTGGACTAAATTTCATGGAATTTTATTCAGATAATAAGGTAATAGTAAATCCACTTAGATTAAAGAAGTGGATAAAGAATGAAATGGAAAATTCATTAGTTCTTTATTATACTGGAAAATCAAGAGATAGTGGTAAAATTATTGAAGATCAAAAGAAGTCGATTACTAATAAAAATAGTAAAAACTTTGAAGGAATGCTTGAAATAAAAGCTTTAGCCCAAAAAATGAAAGAATATGTATTAATGGGACAATTTGATATGATATCAAAAGCATTAAATGAAGCTTGGGAAGCAAAGAAGAAAACATCTTCAGTAATATCTAATCCTGAAATTGAAAAATTATATAATTATGCAATAGCACACGGCGCAACTGCTGCGAAAATAAGCGGTGCTGGTGGTGGAGGATTTATGATGTGTTGGTGTAATCCAACTCATCAGTATGAATTAGTAAAAGCCCTATCTGCCTTAAATGGTTGGGTAAAGACTATAAACTTTATAGATAAAGGTGCTCAAAGTTGGGTATTATATGAAGATAATTTAAAGAATGAGGAATAATGATGAAACAAGAAAGTTTAAGAGAGATAGACGAACTAGTTAATAATCAACCAATTCTTAAGGATTGTAAAGATGATATTTATGCAGCCTTAGAACTTTTAATAAATGTATTTAAAAATGGTAATAAATTATTAGTATGCGGTAATGGAGGAAGTGCTGCTGATTCAGATCACATAGTGGGAGAATTAATGAAGGGATTTGAAAAGAAAAGGGCTGTATCAAAAGAAATATTAGAACGTATTTCAAAAATAAATCCTGAAGACGTAGAAATTTTAAAATTATGTCAACAAGGTCTTCCTACAATTTCACTTTCAGCACATGCAGGACTTATGACAGCATTTAATAATGATTGTGACGCAAGAGCTGTGTATGCAAATGAGGTACTAGGATATGGCAAAGAAGGAGATGCAATTATTTGCATTTCTACATCTGGAAATAGTAAAAATGTAGTACTTGCCTCTGAAATGGCAAAAGCAATAGGATTAAAGGTTATTTCATTAACTGGGGCAAAAGAATCACAGTTAAGCAAGATTTCTGATATTACAATTAGAGTCCCTCTAACTAGAACATATAGAATTCAAGAATATCATCTCCCAATTTATCATGCGTTATGCTTGGGACTTGAAAATGAATTTTTTGAGGAGTAGATAATATGCAAGCAATAATACTTGCTGGAGGTTTTGGCACAAGACTACGTAAGGTTGTGTTTGACAGACCAAAACCAATGGCTCTTGTAAATGGTAGACCATTTCTTGAGTATTTATTAGATAATTTAATAGATGCAGGATTTACATCTGTTGTTTTTGCGGTTGGCTACATGCATGAATTTATAGAAAATCATTTTAAAGATAACTATAAGGGAATAACTATAAAATATAGTTTTGAAGTAGAACCACTTGGAACAGGTGGATGTATAACACAGGCACTAAAATATACAACTGATGAATATGTATATGTAATGAATGGTGATACATATTTTGATATTGATTTTAAAAAACTTAAAACATCAAAAGATATAATGATTGCTTGTAAATATATGGAAAACTTTGATAGATACGGAGAAGTTGTAATAGATAGTAATAATAGAATATTATCATTTAATGA
This sequence comes from uncultured Anaeroplasmataceae bacterium, assembly GCA_964544095.1. Lineage (GTDB taxonomy): Bacteria > Bacillota_I > Bacilli_A > Acholeplasmatales > Anaeroplasmataceae > UBA3206. Next base: position 19,622 of record CAZJAM010000012.1, read on the forward strand.
AAAACAACCTAAAGATAAAGGATTTATTAATGGTGGTATTTATCTTTTAAATAGACATGTGTTTGATAAATTCAATCTAGATAAAAAGTTTTCATTAGAAACTGATTTCTTTAATCCACATATGAAGGATTTATATATAGAAGCTTATAAATCTACTGACTATTTTATGGATATTGGTATACCAGAGGATTATTTAAAATTTATTGAGGATATGAAGCCTAAGGCATTATTCCTTGATAGAGATGGCGTAATAAATTATGATTACGGTCATGTTTATAAGATAGAAGATTTTAAATTTATGCCAGATATATTTGACATATGTAGGAAATATGCGCAAGCAGGATATAAAATAATTGTTATATCTAATCAAGCAGGAATAGCTAAAGGAATGTATACAAAAACTGATTTAGATAAACTTGATTTATATATGAAAAATGAATTTAAGAATCATGGAATTAATATATTAGATTCATTCTATTGCGTGCATAGAAGTGAAGATAATTGCGACTGCCGTAAACCAAAACCAGGGCTTTTATTTCAAGCAAGAGATAAATATAATATAAATCTTGAAAAATCAGTACTCATAGGTGATAAAATGTCAGATCTAGAAGCTGGATTTAATGCTGGAATTAAAGATTTATATTTTAAAAAAGGAAAATATGAAGAAACACCTGTTGAATTTGAATACAAGGTTATATAAAGAGGATTGCGATCCTCTTTTCTCTTTATTGATAAAAATCATTTATTATGCTATACTTGAATAGCGTATACAAAGGAGTATAAAGATGAAAAAGGTATTACATATTCCCAATTATTATAATCCACATATAGGTGGAATTGAACAAACTGCAGAGGACATTGTAGATAGTCTTAAAGGGATTACAGAAAATAAGGTAATATGCTTTAACGGAGATAAGAAGACTTCATTTGATGAGGTTAATGGTGTTAGTGTTACTCGTTGTGGAAAAAAGATAACTATTTTAAGTCAAGGAATAGCTCCTGATTATAATAAAAATTTAAAAAAGATTTTTAAAGAATATAAACCAGATTATGTAATATTCCATTATCCTAATCCTTTTGTTTCTCATTATCTTTTAAAATATTTAAAGAAGAATAAACAAATTAAATTTATTTTATGGTGGCATTCAGATATTGTAAAACAAAAACTTGTAAGAAAACTATTTGAAGGACAAAACAAGAAGCTTCTTAAAAGAGCAGATACAATAATTGCGACATCACCAAATTATGTTTTAGGTTCTAAATATTTAACAACTTATAAAGATAAAGTTCATGTTATTCCATCTTCTGTTGGAGAGCATCAAGCAAATATAGATATAGTTAATAATAAGATTAATGAAATAAAAGAAAATAATAAGGGTAAGAAAATTATATTTGCACTTGGAAGACATGTTAAATATAAAGGAATAGAACATTTAGTAAAAGCTTCTAAATATATTCCAGATGATTATATGATTTATATAGGTGGTAAGGGACCTTTAACTGATGAACTTATGGAAATGTCAAAGAATGACTTTAAAATCACATTTTTAGGTAAAATGAAAAATGAAGATTTAGAAGCATACCTAAGTGCATGTGATGTTTTTGCGTTCCCATCTGTTACTAAAAATGAAGCATTTGGACTAGCTTTAGCAGAAGCTATGCTACATCATAAGCCAGCAGTTACATTTACAATTCCTGGTAGTGGAGTTAATTATGTAAATTTAAATGGTGAAACTGGAATAGAAGTAGCAAATGGAGATGAAAAAGCATTTGCTGAAGCTATTATAAAAATCGCATCTAATGATGATCTAAAAAATACATATGGCGAAAATGCTTATAATAGAGTCATGTCATTATTCAGTAAGGATGCATTTAAAAAAGAAGTAATTAAATTATTTAACTAACACTTAATTTGTTTGGAGAATAATATGCAAATAGATATTTTGAAATCAAAAGTAAAAAATTTCATAGAATCTAAATGGTTTATTGTTTTATTAAGTATACTTACATTTTTATGCTGGCTTACCCCAATTTACCTACTTAGTACTATATTTATGATGATATCTCTTGCCTTAATTTTATGGTCAGGGTCTAATATGGTTTCTATAATTTCTGTTTATATGCTATATTTTGCAGGTAAATCGGAATTTAGTATGGGTAGTATTAAAACACCAGAAAATATTACATGTATTTCAATAATATCTATACTAGGATTAGCTGCGATAATTTTTGCAATCCTAGATATTAAAAAGAATTTTAAAATATATAAAAATAAACTTTTGATTGATAAATTTTTTATATCAACGGTAGCTATTCTCTTATATATGGCTATTACTATAGTGAATTCACCAATTGTATCATATAGTATAGGCTCTACACTAAAGAATGTACTTATATTCTTTGCTTTCATATTAGCAGAATTAAAAATACCTAAAGATGATAATACTAAAGATACATTAATATTTTCACTTGTTTTATCAATCTTTGTTATTTTTTCTGAATTTTGTGTTAGATTTATTTATGTTTATAATAATTATGAACACTTATTAACTGCAAGAAGCCATATGGGAACGCTATATTTTGATTATGTAAGCTTGGATGAGGCTTTAAGTTTGAAAGAATTAGGCTTATTTTGGGCAGTTTCTAATCATTATATAATTGTTGTGAACATGGCATTAATTGCGAGTGCCTATTATATTTTTACAAATAAAGATAATAAAAAGAAAATTCTTTCTGCTTTCGCAATAGTTCTAGCTTTAATAATGAATTATTTTGATAAATGTAGAGCGGGATATTTAGCGTTGCTCGCCTCATTTGCCGCTATGGCAATTCTTTTAATAGTAAGAAATAAAGATAAGAGGACAAGAATTATAATATATTCATCTGTTTTCTCTATTTGCGTTATAGCCGTATTGGCTTTAGTGATAATAGTTACACCTGAAAAAATTGTTGATTTGTTTAAAAAAATAGGTACTAATAGAAGTACGCTTTATAGTATAGCTTGGGCACAGTTTAAAGAACATATTACATTTGGTACTGGTATTGGTTCATCATATTATTATTTAGTAAGAGATTTAATTTCAAAACAAACTCTTTATAATTACCACAATTATATATTACAAATTTTATCAACTATGGGAATTATAGGATTTGGTTTGTTCTTATATCATTTAAGCACAATTATAATAAAAATATGGGGATATAAGTCTCATAATATTATGCTTATAGCTATACTTACATATTTCTTAATAAACGGATTGTTTGATTCAATATTTTTTGAAGATCCTTATATGATCTGGTACTTTATTCTTATTTCAGTATTTTGTAAAACCAAAAATAGTGATTTAAACAAAATATATTATCTATATTGATGTTGGAGGACTCTATGAAGATTGGTATTGACTGTAGATATTTAGGACTGTCTGGAATTGGAAGATTCTTAGAAAATTTATTAGAATTTTTGGATTATTCAAAATTTGAATATGTTTTATTTGGTAAAAAAGAAAAAATAGATAAATATACTAAGGCTTCACATGTTTATGTTAATGAATCACCTTTTAGTAAATCAGGTCTATTTAATAAAGCGTTTAAAATAACAAAAAATTTTGATTATTTTTATTCACCAAATTTTATAATACCATATACAATAAAGTGTAAGGTAATAACTACCTTACATGATATAATATTTTTAGATATGCCAGAAATCAATTCTGGAAAAATAGAAATGATTATAAAAAAGCATTTACTTAAAAGATGTGTTAAAAGAAGTGAATGGGTATTTACAGTATCAAATTTTTCAAAAGAACGTATAAGCAATTATTTTCCTAAATATAAAAATAAGATAATTGTAGGATATCAAGGTATTGAAGAAAGCTTTAAGACATTTAAGCATAGCTTAGAAAAAGAAAATTATATTATTTTTGTAGGAAATATTAAAAAACAAAAAGGACTATCAGTATTAATAGACGCTTTCAATATGATTAAAGATAATGATTTAAAATTATATATTGTTGGTGATTCTAAAAATTTTAAGAATAAAGATGATAGTATAATGAAGAAGATGGATAATCCTAATATATTATTTACTGGCTTTATTTCAGATGATGAATTAAAGGAAAAGGTGGCTAGAGCTAAATTTTTAATTCAACCATCTACATATGAAGGATTTGGCTTACCACCACTTGAAGCACTATATTTAGGTACAAAACCTATTATTTCAAACATTGCGGTGTTTAAAGAGGTATATAGTGATTTACCAGTAGAGTTTTTTGAGGTAAATGATTCAAAAGATTTATGTAATAAAATATTATCGACAGATTATAAAATGGAAATGGTTGATACAAATTATTTAAATGATAAATTTAGTCCAAAGAAATATGCTATAATGATTGAAGATAAGTTTAAATAATCGAATTAATGAGAAGGAATAATATTATGGAAAGTGATGTAAAAGTTAAAACTAAATTAAATATTCATGATATTTTAATACTTTGCGCAATATTATTTTCTGGTACAGATATTTGGGCGATTAATGTAGGATTTAATATTAGAATAATTCAAATAGTCTATATTTTTATATTAGGCGCTTTTATTATTGATTACAAACCAAAATTAAAATTTAAGCTTACTTATTTTAAGGTAATAATATTTTTGTTCTTTTTAGCAGGGATTATATCAACCCTCTTCGCTATCAATAAGTTTAAAAGCTTAACTTATTTAATATGGATTGTATATACTTTTGTTATATTAATACCTATGTTTTATCTTTATATTATAAATGAAGGCATGGAAAAAATTATAAGAATATTAAGAATTGTTGTAAATATATTATTTTGTTTAATATTGTTTCAATTATTTTTAGATATGATTCTTGGAATAGAATTACCAATTTTTTCAAGTCAACATTATATGGGTATTACAAGGCCTGCCTTATGGTTTTATGAACCCTCGTATTTAGCCACATATTTATCAATATTTGTAGCTTTCTTTGCTTATCAAGTGTTAATTAAAAATGATAAAAAACAATTATTACCATTAATATTATCAATAATTAGTACAGGACTCACTACATCTACTACTGGATTTTTATCTATAGGATTTGTTTTAGGAGTTCTAATAGCCGCAAAAATTATAATGATTAAAGATGTAAGAATGAAAATAATAATAATAGTTGTAACTTTAACTATATTATTATTGGCCATTCTTATGATGAGAATATTCTTTAGTAATGTTTTTGATAAATTCATTATGAGAATATTTAATCAAGGAATAGCGGGAGCTTCTGGCGCTAGAGTTTCTGATTATTCACGCCAAATTGCGGCATTTAAGACATCTCCATTATTTGGAATAGGATTAGATTGTTATGGCACATTTATTGATGTTGCTGATGGCCAATGTTCTAATCTTACATTAGAATTGTTAGCGACAACTGGTATTTTTGGATGTTTTGTATTTTATCTAATAATATTTTCAATTTTTTATGAGGCTTTCATGTCAAAGAGAAGAAAGTATTATATAATTTCTAAATATTTAGCATTTTCTACTTTGGTTATAGTGGTTGTGCTTCAAGCTAATCAAAATTTTATGAGACTTTATTTATGGATGATTATAGCTTTAACTCTTGGATCCATATTTTATGAAAAGAGTAAGGCTTTAAAAGAAAAATGTGATTTAACACAAGATAAAATTATTTAAGAGGTATATAAATTATGAAGATTTTATACGATTTATCATATTCGCAAAATCCAAAGTTTTATTCAGGATTATATGAACATGGTAAAAAGATATTTATAGAAATAATGAAAAATCATCCCGAGGCTGCTGTAACATTATTACTTTTAAAAAATGGTAAAATGGATGATTATGTATTAAAATTAGCTAAGAAGATTGAATATATTGATGCCTTATTAAATACAAAAAAATATTTCAAAGAAATTGAACGCATTAGCGCTAACTATGATAGATTATATCTACCATATCAACCAACTAATCATAAATATAAGTTGAATAAGAATGTAGAATTCTATTTTACTATACATGACTTATGCCAACTTGATTTAGCTAAAAATACTAAAATAAATAAGTATGAAAAATATTATATGGAGGGTTTATCTGCCCATTTAAAATATACGCTTAAACAAATATTAAGAATTACTGGTGCTTGGTATAGAAGAATAAAGAATCAATTAGGTGTAAATATTAAACGAGCAAATAAAATAATTGTAATAAGTGAATCTACTAAAAACGATGTAATAAACACATATGATATTGATGAAAATAAATTAGTTAAATTTTTGTCACCAATTAAGGAAAATGTAGTAGACGATTCATCTGGTTTAGAATATAAGGATTATTTCTTGTTCGTTTCATCATCTAGATATAATAAAAACACAATATCTGGATTACTTGCATTAGATAAAATTTGGGATGAAAACCCAGATTTTCCAAAAGCTATCTCTGCGGGAAGATTACCAAATAAAGTATTAAATATTATAAAACATAAAGATAAGATAATATCTTTAGATTATGTATCTAATGTGGATTTAGATTACCTTTATAAAAACGCATTAGCTTTAATATTCCCAACACTCTGTGAAGGATTTGGAATGCCACCTCTTGAGGCTATGAAATTTGGTACAAGAGTAATATGTTCTAATATCCCTTGCCTTAAAGAATTCTATAATAAGGCTTTATTCTTTGATCCTTACAATATAGATGATATAAAAGAAAAAATATTAAATTACAATACTATTTCAAAAGAGAATATGCTTATAAATTATAGTGAATTAAAATCACATTGCAAATTGGATTTAATAGGTGAATCTGATTTTCTTGTTAAAGAAAAATAGAAGAGGTATTATGTATAAAGAAGATTTAACAGAAGAGGAACAACTTAATAACGATGAAGTAAAAGATAATGCTTTTGTATTAGAAGAATCTTCAAATGATGAAAATAAGATTGATAATTCAGGTAAAAAAGTTGTAAAAAATATTTTCATGGTATTAATAGGAAATATTTTTACTGTCCTTTCTGGAGTGTTAGTAGGATTTGTAGTACCTAAAATAATGAGTCAAACTGATTATGGGTATTATAAAATATATACACTATATGTATCATATGTTGGAATAGTTCAACTAGGGTTTAACGAAGGAATTAATCTAGCATTTGGCGGAAAGAAATACGATACATTAAACAAAGAAAAATTAAGGCGTTATTTTAGAATATTGCTATATTTCCAATTGATAATTACATTAATTACTTGTGGAATATCTTTGATGTTTATTAATACTCCTTATGGATATATTGTATTCTTCTTAGGCGCAATTTCGTTTGCGATGAATGTGTTTGGTTTCTATCAAAGCTTAAGCCAAGCAGTTGGAGCTTTTAAAGAAATTACAATAGTTAATTTTTGGAGAACAGGATTAACATTCGCAAGTGTTTTAATATTTGTTATCTTATATAAGACAAATGCAATTAGTACTTTAAGCTATAAATTATATATTATAAGTATTGCCGCAACATCTTTTATTGAAGCAATATGGTTTATGATAAGATTTAGAGATATTACATTTGGTAAAGCTGCAAGCTTTAAAGAAGAAAAAGGTGAAGCCCTAAGATTTATTAAAATGGGATTTCCTCTTTTAATAGCCAATTTGGTATCAAGTTTGATATTAGCTTTAGACCGACAATTCGTATCGGTTTTATTTAGTAAAGAAGATTATGCAATATACGCTTTTGCATATAATATGGTAACTTTAATAACAACTGCAATATCAGCTATCTCAATGGTTTTATTCCCGACGATTAAAACTTATTCTTTAGAAAGATTAAAAACTGATTATAGGCGCTTGATCGCTATTATCGCAATATTTGTATCATTTTGTCTATTATCCTATTTCCCACTAGAGTTTATAGTAAATCACTGGCTTGATAAATATAATGCTTCCCTTGATTATTTTAAAGTGTTATTACCATCCCTTATATTCTCATCTTGTGTATCGATGATTATGTTTAACTATTATAAAGCGTTAAATAAATCATTTATGTATTTTATAATATCATGTATAATACTTGCGTTATCAGCGTTATTTAATTTAATTGGATATCTTATTTTTAAAAATATGATATGTATGAGTATAGCGTCTGTTATAACACAAATTATATGGTATATAATTGCAGAAATTTATTTTGTTAAGAAGTGGAAGATAACAAATATAAAGAATTTTATTTATATGGCTGTTGTGACATCTGCATTCTATCTAATTGTATATTTTATAGATAATGTATTTATTGGTTGTGCATTATATGGCATAACATTTATAATAATTACAATTATATTTTATTTTAAACTTTTAAAATCAAAATTTACTTCGACAAGTTAATATGCTTGTTTAAAAGAGTTACATAATTATGCTAGTGTAACTCTTTTGTTTCTTCTTTTAAATGGAATTCCTTTAAATTTAATATACTACGAACATAAAATTAACGATATTTCAATAATTTGTTTTCGAAAAAACGACAATTCAAAAGAAAACTATACAAATGTATAATTATCTGTTGATGTGGAAATAATATTTTTAAAAATTTAGTTTTTAGCTCTTGACATTGCCTATTATTGTCGTTATTATTAAAAGTAGGTGGACGAGAGAAAGTTAACTAATGTGTACATATTCTTAAAATCCTACCTGAAACGAAAGGAGAAGAATATGAAAAAAATATTTTTGGGGATTATTATTTTATGCTTTTTATTGTGTTCTTTTGTAAATACAAATA
>CAZJAM010000013.1:0-27860 GCA_964544095.1 uncultured Anaeroplasmataceae bacterium
AATTGCCGCTTTAAGGCCTATTTTGTATTCTTACAAAATATTTTTTATTTTAAAATGTTTCTATATAGTAGTCTTTTTATTTAAATTATTAAGAATCTTTATATATTTAGGAGGCACAGCATCACATAGCCATACCTTATCATTACCAACATAGAACTTAATCCCATCGTTTGAGGCAGCCTTTGCATCAACCTCTAGGATTGTTGGATTTATATCTCTTCTTTTTCCAACGAGCATAGCCATATCTATATCAACACTAAGATGGACATATTGCCTCTTCATAGGCAATAGACCTTCTTTCATTATAGATTCAACAAATCGTTCTGCTGTTCCGTGATACAAAATGTTTGGTGGAATAGATAATGTTTTTTCAATTTTAGTAGGCACTGAATGCCCATATAGTGCTCTAATTTTATTACCTACTATTTCATGCCTTTTTTTATCAGAATTAGAAATTATATATTCTAAATCACTTTTTGTAATTTCTCTTTCATATTCATTTGGTGAATTTAGTGAATGAAGCAATTGTTCTATTGGAACAAAGCCATTTTCATCTAACTCAAGTTCATATTCCCATGGTGCATGTCTTAGGGCATATGAAATTTCTTTTGATAATTTAGTGTAGTCCATTTCTTTCCTCCTTATATTTGTTCGCTATTTCAAGAATTTTAGGGTCTCTCCAAAATTGATAATATGGGTCGCTATATAAATCTATTTTTAATGCTTGATTTGCAAAATCATCAAAAACATCACAGTCCTTCCAACGTTTTTCCAAATCAACCATTGATAATATATACCCTACTAAATCATAAGAATCGTATTTTGGAGGTATTTGAAAACTCAACCCCATATAATGCACAAAAAAACTAACATAATTAATTACATCATCTTCTGTTTTACAACAATTTCTTAAATATTCATCAAAATCAGCATACACATCGTTCCAACTATACTTTGCCAAAATCTCATTGGCTAATCTATCTAATTTGTTAAATTCTTCAGAGCTTGTTTTCCAATAGTCTGAGTTAAACAATTTTTTACATATATTTAAATCTATTTTTTTCACTTTTTCTTTCCTCCTTTAAATAAATAATCAGGCAATTTATCAAAAGCCTTCTTGGCAACATCCATTGATTTAATATTTGGCTTATAATGACCACTCATATTATCATATGAGACTATTTTGCCATTTTCCATCCGAAGCATTCCTGCCATTTTAACACGAGGGCATTTGCCACCAATCAAAGTTGGATGTGGAGTTGCCTTTCCTGTAAATCCATTACCATTTCTTTCAGCGATAATGATATTATCATTCATATCAATCACATAGGTAAAAGCTTTGTTTCTTGATTCAGAGAAGATTACTTCACCTTTTATTGCGTTTTCAATATTCATAGCAGTAGGATTCTTTTCGTAAGTTGTATCATACACACCACGGTTAATATCAAACTGTAACATATTTGGAGTAACACCATAACTACTTGCATATTTCTGAGACTTTTCAAGAGTCCCACTATATATTCCTGATATTCCACTACCCATTATGCTTACCTCCTTTTATTTTGGAGATATAGCTTTCATAATGAATAAACTTAGTCTCATTTAGAACATCTTTAAATATTTCTTCTGGCATTTCACCATAAATAAGTACAACTTGAGGTCTTAGTACTCTAATCATTTCCTCTAAACCAAGTTTAAAGTAATATTTGTTTTCAAAGCCTCTAATACAACCATATGTACTAATGCACACAATATCATTTATAGGAAGTCCTTCGAAGCAAAATTCAAAGCTTCTTTCATCTCCCCATCTGACATTTGGAATAACGTAAACACCATTCTTTTGAAGATAGAAACCAACGGCTCTATTCATATAGGTATTAGTTATCTGTAAGCACAGTGGCATGTCCCTATATAGTGAACAATCAGGTGATATAATTGCTGCATATCTTTTTAACTCTAAAAGATATTTACTAGTTGATGTAAGCACTTGCCTAAATTTTATATCATGCATATAAAAATTTATAGCTGAATTTTTATCTTTCACGACATTTCTCTTATCAAATGGAATCATATCATTTGGTATAAAAATATGATCATGTTTTGTAAGAGATGGTATTTGATATTTACCAACAAAGGTAGCACCTTCAACAAGGTATGACGAATATCCGTCATCAATAATTGTTTTTGACATTTTTATGTCCTCCTTTTAGTTAAATTTGAACGCTATTATTTCGTTCCTAATTTAATTCTAAATGAGGTTTAAAAATGCCCGTATTTTCGTAAAATACACTATTTATTAGATTTTTATATAGTTTTTCTTTGAAATTGCCGCTTTAAGGCCTATTTTGTATTCTTACAAAATATTTTTTATTTTAAAAACCCTCTTTCCCTACATCTCTTAGCAATTCATCTGCGGTTTCTATATCTACTTTTGCATTAAGAATAAAATCATATAATGCATCCGTTTCATTATATATAGATAATTGTGTTCCATTAAGTTCTAATAAAAAATCTCTTTCTTTTTTTGATAATTTTAATCCTATCAAGATTTTAATAATCGTAATCTTCTCAAATTTGTTTTTCTTGTTATTTTTTATTTTACTAAAAATATCCCTACTCAAATATGTTTCACATTCAAAATCTGCCACATCCCATCCACGTTCATTAAATAATTGAGTTAAACACTCGCATAAAGTAACATTGTTTGAATGTCCAAATCTATTTATAATCATATTCATAGAAGATAAATATTCTTCGTATTTATCTTGCACATCTTCTTTAACCGGAACAACTTTAATGCCAATAATTTTTTTGTCCTTTAAAACATCAGTGAATTTCAAAGGAACATTATCATTAGTTGAAAACGAACCATCATTATATGAAAAGTAGCCAGACGAAAGCATATTTCTAAAATTTTCATCATCACAATATAATTTTAATGCGTCATTAAGAGATACTTCTGTCTTAAGGTCTATTTCTTGAAGTTCTTCTAAAATAGATGAATCAACATGTTCAATCAATTGACTAATTTTACTTTTTCTAATTTCTTCTTTACATTTTTCAATTAGTTCATCAATAAAAGAAATCAAGTTCAATTTATCCCATTCAATTAACTCTTTTTTTAAAGACTCAAGATTTCTTATTTTGTTATTAAAATATGATTCAAAAGAATTAAAGGAATAAAAAGTAGATTGACCAACCAAAGCACATTTTAAAACATTTTCGTCTTTACCTAAATTATAATATTTAACAATGAATTGATTTTTATAATTATCGTTTATTCCCGCCAATATTGAAAATAATGATTCCATAATAATATTATCTTTCCAATTCTCATCAATATAGGTAATAATCCAATCATAAATATTTTGGTTTACTAAGTGATTAGAGATAAACTGTTGTAAATGCAAAGGAACAAAGTGCTGTGGCTTTTCTTTAACTATTTTTAAGCATGTGTTAAAGAACATTTTATAGTTATCACCATCAAAAATTATTTCATCTATACCTTCTTCATCAAATATGCTATTGTTAATGTATCTTTTAGCAAATGATTTTATATAATTTCTTTTTACTTTAATTATTTCTTTAAGCGCCTTATTTTCATAATCACATACTCTATTTGAAATTAGAAATTCATATATCTTTATAGCCAATTCTTGATTTAAATCAAGTAGTTCTTTAAAACAATCATGATCAGTAAGTAAATAGGAAAAGTATTCCATAACAATGATTTCATTATATACTCTTTTCTTAAATATTATTTTTACTAATTCCACATAAGATATACCAGAATTTTCAGCTATTTTTCTTAAAGAGAGAGCACTTCTTTCAATATAAGATTCTATTTTTAACATTTGTTTTGATTTAACCCAAGCATCAAAGTTGTATAGATTATTACTATCATGGCAATTAATTAATGAATAAAAGTTATAAAAATATTCTTCCCTTACATTATCATCCTCAATTGATTTTATCATTTCATATAAATAATCAAGTCCAACTATTAACGAAGCTTTTTTTACTACAAGTTTAGGATTAACTTTATATTGAATGAATATATTTAAAATGTCTTGAGAAAATTCATCTAAGCAATCAAGTACGATTAAAAGGAAACTTTTTATTTCATAGATATAATACTTTTTTATTACATCAATATCTTTTATCATTTCAAAAATTTTTCTTTTATACTTACTATAAAAAGAAAATACTTTTTCATTATGTAATTTTTTGAATGTTTCAATATTTAAATCTTGTGGCTTTTTTTCTAATATAGCGCTAAGAATATCGCCATATTTTTCGCTTCTCGATAACATATCCTCAAATCCATACATTTTTGAATCAACTTTTAGTTCTTCGTATAAAATAGCATAAATCAATTCGCTATCTTCACATTTATCCAAATAATTATTTATTATTTTAAGATCAGATAATACTATTTTTTTTGCACCACAAGTAATATGATACTTAGCAAAATCAACAATTGCATCACTTGCTTTATCACTAGAATAACTAAAAATATAATTCCAACATTTTTCTCTAAAGTAGATAATTCCATTAATATCATCACTTAAATTAAATGAAGTAAATTCAATTACCTTTCCATTAACAAATTTTGAATTGTTAAAAAAATATTTTAAATAAGATGATGTTAAAGATAAAAAGTTCTCATTATTAATGTTGTACTCTATCAAATAATTTAAAAAAGAATCAAGATATCTAAAAGACGTTTTAACACTATCATAATCTAGAATATACGTATCATTAATTATATTAAAGACATCTGACTTCTTTTTATTTGTCTTTTTCATAATACGCATAATTCCTTCAAGAGCAACAGATGAATATTCTGATTTAGCAAGTGATTGAAACAATTTTAAAAGCCATTTTATATCTTTCTTATCAGTGTATTCTTCCACTCCCATTTTAAATTCTTTGGCTGCATAGTCTAGTGCTAAGGGTGCAAAGGCCACTACTAAATCATGTTTTAGTTCAATATCTTCTATTTTAGAAATAATATTAATTACTTCTTTTTTAATATAGGAAATAGTGTCTTCTGTTAAACATATACTTAAAATTGCATTCAAAGATTCAATTATCCTTTTATTATAATATTTATATGTATTTACGATTAAATCTTCAATACTTATATATTTTTTCTCTATAAAAACATAATTCAGTAAATAATCAGAGAAACATTGATCCGATACTTTTATAATATCAACACATTCATCAAGAAATTCCATAGATATTAAAGTCTGAGCATTATCTAAAAACTCTTTTTTACTAATACCGGCAATTTTTAAAATCGGTGATATATAAAATAATTGATTAAGATTTATACTTTTAAAAAATGAAACAATTCCAGCAGTAATAACTAAATTATTGGTATTCCCAATTTTATCCATTTGCTTCTTATAAAAATTATTCATAACATCTTTCACATTAAAAAGTGAAGTAATTCCATTACCACTTTTTAGTACAAAATCAGATACAATAAAAGCAATTCTTATATTTCCTTTTGATACATTCAAAATTTTATTTAAGTATTCATCATTTTTAATGGGAGTATTATCAATAATAGCCTTTTTTATATCTTTGTCACTAAGAGGAGTGATTTCATAAGGAGTTATCAAATCAAAATCTATGCAGTCTTTTAAATAATCTCTTATAGTAAAAATTGCTTTCACATTTCCTTGATTATGATATTTTAAGCATTCAATTACTTCATCAAGTTTTTTGTAATTATTCGCATCATCAAACAAAAAAAGATATTCCATAGAATCATCTATTATCTCTTCTATGGCACTTAAATAATCACAAAAATTTTTAACACATAAAACCCTCACATTTTTGTTTATAGAAACATATCTTTCCATAGCAGCTACCGCTAACCTACTTTTACCAATTCCAGCCTGACCTGTTATAGCAATAAATCCCTTTTCTGATAGTATATTACAGATATCATTAATTTCTTTTTCTCTTCCCACAAAATCGTTTGTTAAAGATTCGGAAATTTCATTTCTATGCTTTTTAAATTCTAGAAGACTATCTAAAGTCTTATGCATATCAAAACCACCCCTTATTAAATTATTTATTTACTCTTATTATAACATGAATATTGCCAATTATCGCTTTTATGTGAAAAATTAAAATTTAAATAATATACGTTAAAAATGGGATTTTAACACAAATCCCAATTTATTTTATTATTTCCTTTTATCTAATAAATCTTGCCAAACGTTAAGCATTGTTTCAGCTGACTTACTTACTGTAAGTTGTTCAGCCCATGCTTGATATTTATTTCTCAAATCTATTACTTCACTAGGATGTTCAAAGAAATAATCAATACGATTTGCAAGTATTTTAGGCCTACGTGCCTTAAATTTATTGTTAGGTGTTAAAGCGTATTGAGCTGTAGCTGATAATCTAGCTTCAGCAATAATAGGTACTGCGCCTCCTGCAAAGCCTTCCATTAAACTCATACCTTCAACTTCAACATCAGCACAATGCACAATTACATCTGCATAAGATGTAATCTCCATAAGCTCTTCTTTTTTCATGAATTTCATAATAGGTTTATTAGTAAGTTTTTTAGACATACGTAGATATTTCTTTCCAAGTGGTCCTTGTCCCGCCATTATTAAAAGAATATCACTTTCATGCTTAGAATACCTTAAAGCTTTAAGTAATGTCTTTTGATCTTTTTCAACACTAAATCTTCCAACAGATAGTATTATAAATTTATTTTTTAATTCTTCTGGTTTATCTTTATGTGTTATAAAACGTTCTGGTGTAATACCATTAGTTATAACCATCTTTTTAGACGAGTAATTACAAGACTCTAGTCTATCATAAACATTATGTGTAGGACATTGAATGAAATCACAATATTTGTATGCCATATGTCTAAACCATAACATCATACAATGATTTATAAATCTACAATGTCCCATATGAATTGTAGATATTATATTTTCTGGATATAAATGGAATGTTCCTGTTATAATTTTACCTTTTTTCTTAGCAATTTTAGCAGTTGCCTTTTGAATAAAGAATGGTTCTTCCAGATGTATTATATCTGCCCATTCTACTGCCTCTTCTATTATCTTCTTATCGATTTTAGCAAATACATATCCCTGTTTTTCAATTATATGTTCAAATGGATGAATTGATTTCTTTTCTAAACAATAATCAACTTCTCCATATTGATGTCCCCCAAGAACTCTAACATCAGCGCCTAATCTTTTAAACTCATTGTAAAAGCGTTCGGTTGAAATTGAAAGTCCATTTGTTTTTGCATTAAACTCATTAATTACTAATAAAATTTTCATATCGATACCTCTATTAACGCTAATAAAATTATACCATTTTTTTATATAAAATACTATGTTATATCAGCATCTAATAAAACATTATATTGATAAGTTGGATGAAGTTTTTTAATATCTTCAATAACTTTATTAATTATATCATTTGGCTTAAGACATGAAAAATCAATTACAAGATCAAATGATACAATCATTTTAACCTCATCAACAAAGAAGCCATGTAATTCTAATATTTCAGGATATTTTTTTATAATTGTATTTAAGTCACATCTTATATCAGATGATAATGGTTCCATTGCGTAAATACCAAGAGTTAATATTATTCCATATTTATTATAAATATCTTCTTGAATATGCTTAGTTATAATATGTATTTCATGAGCTCTCATATCTTGATCTACTTCAACGTGAGCTGAGCCTATCATTTTACCTTCTCCATATGAATTTAATATAAGATCATATACTCCAAGTATTTCTTTATGTTCTAAAATTAAATCTTTTATTCCTTTTACAAGTTCAGGAGATGTTCTTTCACCTATTATTATAGACATTGATTTTTTAAGTATTTGAATACCTGCTTTTATAATAAATATGCCTATTATAATTCCTAAAATTGCCTCAATTGAAATTTTAGGTGAAAATATATATGTAATTGTTGCCGCAACAAGAGTTGATAAGGATAATACTACATCCATTATAGCATCAGTTGCTGATGCCATAAGTGATTCACTATTAGTCTTTTTACCATTAATCTTATAAACTAAAACAATTATGCCTTTTATAAGAATCGCAACGCCGATTATTATTAATGATAAAATACTATATTGTGCAACTGTGTTAGTTTTAATAGAATAAATTAAATCTGTGATTGCCTTATATATTGCGACTCCTCCTGCAAGTAAAATAATTATTCCAATAAATGTTGCGGTAATATATTCTATTCTACCATGTCCAAATGGATGTTCTTTATCTGGACGTTTTCCTGCAAGTTTGGTTCCAACAATTGTAATTATTGATGAAAGTGCATCTGTTAAGTTATTAACAGCATCAACTACAATAGATATAGATCCTGCAATAAATCCAATAATAGCCTTAATAATTACTAATATGGTATTGGCTAATATTCCAAATATAGATGTTTTTATTATTGTTCTTTCTCTTTGCATAATATCACCTTCAAAGCATTATGCTAATTATACCACAAAAAAAGGTATTACAATAGTAATACCCTAGTTTTAATTAATTATCTGAACGTTTAAATGAATTTTTCATTTCCATAGATGATGTATATAAAACATTTGATAATAATTTATCAGTTTCTTCTTTTGTTATCTTAGCTATCAAATTATTTGCCTCATCTACCGTTAATTCATTTCTATCAAGTTTATTTACAATATTATAAATTTCACCTTCAAGTTTTTCATTATAACGTTCAATATGAATTGATGTTAAATTAAAGTGAGGGTCAGCTAACGCAGAAATTATTCTATTAGCCCAATAGAAGTTAGCTGTATCAACAATTTCTTTAGTTCCACCAAAATAATTATCTACATTATTACCTGATGAAATATATAATGAGAATGCATTAAATGGATTAGATGCAAATGTAAACCATAAAAGTCCTTTCTTATCATTTGTTGCATATGGTCTTATTTGACATAATGATAATAAAGATGTTCTATTAATTCCAATAGTTCTATATTTCTTATCTGCCTTACTACCAACATTACTATAAGGGTCATTCATAGTTCCTTGATAATGTGATGATAATAAATATTTAACATCTTCAATTGATACCTTAAATTCAGGTTTAACACACCATGGTATATTATTTGATTCAGGCGTATACACTGCATTTTCTCCCTCATGTTTTATTGATGGACAAAGATATCTATCCATAAACCATGCTCGTGGAGTATTATATACATGGTCACTATCACTCTTTGATCCAAATATTAATCTTGGATTTATTATATCAGATATAGAGTTTGCTAAATGATTATTAAGAATAAATTCTTTTAAATCAGCCGAACAAATAAAATCTTTTTGTTCACCTAAGCCATCTTTTAAATCAAAATAATCTAGTCCTAGTTGATTAGGTAGTGCTACTACCATATCATCAGGAAGACGGCGTGCTATAAAATGATGTCCTCCGATAGTTTCTAAATACCATACTTCGTTTTCATCATTAAAAGCTATTCCATTATTTTCATAAGTTCCGTATTTTTCAAGTAAGCTTCCTAATCTTTTTACTCCCTCACGGGCAGTATTTATATATGGAAGTGTTATATATACTAAATCCTCTTCTCCAATTCCTCCAATTATTTCCTTATCCTCTTCCTTCTTATATACTACAAGAGGGTCTGCGCCTAAAACTCTTGGATTTGTTGTAATAGTCTCTGTTGCTGACATTCCAACATTTTTTGAATTGATTCCTTGTGCGCACCATAATCCCTCATTTCCTCCTACAGTTGGAAATGATGTATAAGGAAGTGGGTTATTTGGAAGGTCTATTTCAACTTTTGAAATGACACTTTTATACTTTCTTAACTGCATATTTGGTTCAGTTTTTACTAACTTTTTAATAGCGAATTTTCCATTCGCATTATCATCATTACGTGCAATCATTGTTGAACCGTCAATTGATGCATTCTTACCTACTAATATTGTTGTACATGGCATATTTATCTACCTCTTTCTACACTAGATTATACCACAAATTCAATTCTTTCGCTTTAAGCACACATAAATATAGCTTCTTTTTTGTATTTTCCTTTAAGAAGTTTTATCAAACTATGTTCATGAAGATTACATACTATATTAAATATGCCATGTAAAGTGGAATGTTTAGTGTATTATTATTAATTGATAAATTACCATCAATTAGTTTGAATGCTTTACAAACATCATACTTATTATTAGTTAACACTTCTTTTAATGCTTTAGTATTTCCATTAGTTGCTTTTACTTCCACTAAAGTAATCTCATCATCAAATTTAGTTACAAAATCTATTTCAAGACCTCGAGTTTCACTATAATAATATAGATTTTTAGCATTCTTAGCGAATGCATCAGCAACATAAATTTTAAATTCATCACCTATTTTATACGCATCAAGAGGTAAGTCTAATTTTGACAAATTATAGCAGATATTTATTAAACCAAATCATTATCGAATATTTTTTTAAAGATGACTTCTAAATAAAATTAATATATACAATATTACTATATTTTTCTTTGCAATAATTCTTAACGATAGTGGTTTTGCCTACTTGTCTCAATCCTTTAATTACTAATGCTCTTTTTTATTTTTAATGATTCAACCCACTTGAAAATTTCATTCATTATCTTCTTTTTAAACATTGTAAAATCATCTTCAAATATATTTTACACGTTTTTATGGGGACTTTTTTATATATTTTACACGTAATTGCATAATAACAATAAATGAAAAAGTGTTTTCACCTAATAACGTGATACTTTCAACATATAATATTTCTACTAAAGTAATCTCATAATCAAATTTAGTTATAAAATCAATTTCAAAATTGATTTTTTTGTAGAATTCTACATTTTTGTACATTGATATCAACAAATTTAAACCATTTTTTTAATAACCTAAATATAATTTAAAAAGGAACAAATCAAATTTGTTCCCTTCAAAAACTAATCAATATTTCCTCTTCTAAGCTCTGCAATATGCTTAATAAGCTTTTCAGTCTTTTCCCAACCAAGGCATGGGTCAGTAATTGATTTACCATATACTCCACCCTCTGGCTTTTGGTTTCCATCTTCAATATATGATTCAATCATAAGTCCTTTTACAAGCTTAAAGATATCCTCGTTATGTCTTGTTGAGTGAAGTACTTCTTTGGCAATACGAATTTGTTCTAAATACTTCTTTCCTGAATTAGAGTGATTGCAGTCTACAATAACTGCTGGATTCTTATAAGGCTTTTCCTTATATAAATCTGCAAGTCTTTGTAAATCTTCATAGTGATAGTTTGGATGTGTAAGTCCACCTTTATCAACATAACCTCTAAGTACTACGTGAGTTAAATCATTTCCTTTAGTTTCAACTTCCCATCCACGATATATAAATGTAGTTGGTGCTTGTCCGGCTGAAATTGAATTCATAAGTACTGATACATCACCAGATGTTGGGTTTTTCATTCCAACAGGTACATCCATACCTGATGCAAGTAGTCTATGTTGTTGATCCTCAACAGATCTTGCTCCTACCGCAATATATGATAATAGGTCTGATACATATGCATAGTTTTCAGGATATAACATTTCATCTGCGGCACTAAATCCTGTTTCTTTAATAATATCCATTTGAAGCTTACGAATAGCTACAAGTCCCTTTAACATATCAGGCTCAGCATTTGGGTCTGGTTGGTGAATCATACCTTTATACCCAGCACCAGTAGTTCTTGGCTTTCCTGTGTATACACGAGGAATAATTACAAGAACATCTTTAACTTCATCTGCTACTTTTCTTAATCTTTTAATATAATCTATAACTGCATCCCCTCTGTCAGCTGAACATGGTCCAATAATTAGAATAAATTTATCACTTTCTCCAGTGAATACTTTTCTAATCTCAAGATCATTTTTAGCCTTAATAGCTTTAAGGTCATCAGACATAGGATACATTCTTCTAATCTCTTCAGGAGTTGGAAGCTCTTGAGTAGATATCATATTTTTTGAAAATTCGTCTCTTACAGTCATAATACTTAATTCCTTTCAATATAATGTATTTGGAAAAAATACTATTTAATTATATCATTATAAAAATCATTTTTAAAGTTTTTGTCGTAAATTGTTAAAAAAAGACGCTTTTATCTTTTTATTAACAATTTTTATGTGTTATACTGCAACTTTTTCCTTCTTTTATAATATCAGTATATCCTAACTCTTTAAGATAAGTCTCCCAATCAGTAAATACGACACCTTCATTAACTAGACAAGGAATACCAATATCATGTGCTTCCTTAAGTTTATCAAAAACAGCAGGATTAGTATCTCTATAGATAAGAAATTGACGTAAATTCTTTATATCAGTAATATTTTTAAATTCAAACTCAATTCCAAATCTATCAAAGTTATTCTTACAATCTCTACAATCACTACATTCATTCATTCCATATATTAATATCATTTTTCTTTTATCTTCTTTCCAGTTATGTGTTCCACCTTAAGTTCTAATAAAAAAACATTATCTAAAGGTCTTTCTACCATTTTTAAAACCTCATCTTTAGATGGATAATATTTATTACCTAAATTCTTTAGAATACTTATTTTAATATTATAATCTAATACTTCTTTAATACGACCAAATATTACAACTGAAGTATATCTATTAAACCATTCATTTTCCATTTTATAAGGCTCTGATAGAATTGTAAATGAACATTTATCAAGTCTTCTTATAGAATCAATTTTATGTCCCTCTGTAGCTCCATGGAAATACAATTTATTATTTTCTATATCATAAAAATAATCAAGATATACTCCATATGGATATCCATCATCACCCATGAGTGATAATACTCCAATTCTAGAATTCTTAACTACCTCTTTTGCTTCATTTATAGAGGTTTGTTGGTTAATTCTTCTCATTTCTCTAAACATATAATAGCCATCCAAATAACTATAATGTTAATAATAATAACATCTTAAATTTTGTTAATGCCTTAACAGAATGCAAACCATTCTTATCGAACTTAAATTGTTCTCCTTGATGAATATGATATTCCTTACCTTCATATCCAATAATAGCCTCACCATCTAGGGCAAACACTATAGCCTCACCTGGCGCTCTATGCTCACTTAATGCACAACCCTCATCAAAGCTCATAAGTGCTACTTTTAAAGTTTCATTAGATATAATATCTAAATTAACAATTGAATTATCTTTATATGGTATTAAATCAGTTAATTTAAATACCTCACCACTTTTTATTATTTCATTAATCATATTATCACTCCTTAAATCAATACTTAAATATATACCACCTACACTACTTTTAATACCATATTCTACTTTTTTTGGTGTAAGAATTATATCCCCATTTTTTAATACCAACTCTTTTTCACTATTAAATATAATTTCTGCATCAAGCACATATAATAATTTAAAAATATCATAGGATTCTTTTGAAATGTCAGTATTTGGTGCCACACTATAAATATAGATAAAATCATTAATCTTTTTTGATATTGTGCAACCTAAAACATATGAATTTTCTTTTGTATAATTAATTATTCTATTTGCTACTTCATTCATATATATCACTTGACCTTTCTATGATATTTTATCATAGTTTAATAATAAATTTTATCAATATGCGTAAAAATAGCAGGATTAGTCCCGCTATTTATAGTATATTAAATTTTAAGGAGTGAAGTACTACAACTATAAGATAAAGTGAGTGCCACAATAGAATGATTTTGTATAAATAAATCGTCTCATTTTTATTTGATTTTTTAAGCAACCAAGAGGAACCACATAAACTCCATCTTCTCTTCTATATGCGAATTTATCTTTGGTAATTACCATTAAAAAGTTTAATTTTCCTGTTTTTTTAGTATCAATATCAGAGGCTATATTAAGCAAATGTTTACTAGCTTCTTCTATATCAGAATCGCTTCCAAGTTTAACTTCTATTAATGCCCATGATCCATCTCTAAATTGTAAAACAATATCCGCTTCTCTTTTCTTTGAATCTCTATATTTATAAACTTTAGCATTTAAAGTATCTGCATAAATTCTCAAATCTCTTACAGCAAGAGACTCAAATAAAAGTCCAAATGTTGTCATATCTTTGAATAATCCTTTGGGAGAAAAAGTTTTTCAACCTAAAGAATATTAAAGTTTCAACCTAAAGAAAAATTTTTTTTGATTTAATACGTATATATAAAGAGAATGTGGTATTTCAAATATAACCATCTTTGCAGTATTAAGACATTATGCAATTATCTTATAGTTCCTATAATTTTATATTATTTTCATTCTAAGATTTAATTTTTTCTTATATTTTTTGTATTAATACATTCTTATTCCTGCTTATAAACTTCTTAAAAATTGGAGAACAGAAATTATTAATTCATTTAACATCTATAAAGGTAAAAGAATATCTAATGGACCTATGGAAAGAGCTAATGGAGATATTAAGACTATGTTTAGATTATCCTTTGGTTCTCGGAATTTCAACCGCATGCGTAATAGGATTATGTATGTTAAAAATGATGACGCAGCAATTTTAATAAACAAAAAATCAAGTTCAAACAAATATAAATATCCTTCTAGGTGATATTACAAAAAGAAAAAGTAAAAAAATAAAGTATTAATATGATTTTCGACAATAAAGGAGTAGGTTTTATATCACCTACTCCTCTTACTTTATAGAGTACACTCCGCATTGTTTATAGTTGCATACTCCTTTTATTTTAAAGATGTATTTTATCAAACTACTCCGCTTATTTTAAAGGAACCTATTTATTCATATTTCCAAGTCTATATTTAAAATCATTATAGCCGAAATTTGTAAGTTTTTCTAAAGAATCATCTTTATGAAGAATATAGATATCAGGAAGCGGCATACCATTAAATGTATTATTTTTAACAGTTGTGTATAAAGCCATATCTCCAAACACTAACATATCTCCCTCGTTTAATGGTAAATTAAACTTATAGTCACCTGTAACATCTCCAGATAGGCATGTAGGACCTCCAATACGATATTCATATTTAGCTCCTTCTAAATCTGCCATATATAATGGTGGTAAATAGGGCATTTCTATTACATCTGGCATATGACAAGCTGCAGAACAATCTAATATAGCTATTCTATCATCATGATTTTTAAATGTATCAAGAACCCTTGATACTAAATAACCAGCGTTAAGCACAATGCCTTCACCGGGTTCTAAATATACATTAACATTCCAATTATCTTGGGCAAATTTAATACATTTTTCAAGTAATGGAATATCATAGTCTTCTCTTACTACATGATGTCCTCCGCCAAAGTTAACCCATTTTAATTTCTTTATATATTTACCAAACTTTTTATCTACTACCATTAATGTTTTCCATAAATCATCTGAATTTTGTTGGCATAATGTATGAAAATGAATTCCTGATAGAAGATTAAAGGTATCATCATCCATATTAGCAATTAAATCATCTAGGGTTATTCCAAGTCGTGATTTAGGTGCACATGGATCATATATTGCGTGTCCTTCTTGAGTTGAAAACTCAGGATTTATTCTTATTCCTATCTCTTTACCACATCTTTTAGCAATAGGTCCAAATTTCTTTAATTGATTTATTGAATTAAACACAATATGATCAGCATATTTTAATATATCATTAAACTCATCTTCTCTATAAGCTCCACTAAATACATGAACCTCACCCTTTGGCATCTCTTCACGTCCAAGACGTGCTTCAAATAGTCCTGATGCCTCAGTACCATATAGAAATGGCGCCATTATGTTAAACATATTAAAGTTTGAAAAACATTTAAGTGCTAATAAAAATCTAGCACCTGTTCTATCCTCAATTCCTTTAATTATATTTAAATTATTTAATAATATTTCTTCATCAAGTGCGTAAAATGGTGTTTTTAGCCCTTTAAACATCTCATATGGTGTTTTATCTTTGAATCTTATAAATGGTGGTCTTAAATCTTTCATTTAGTCCACCATATCAGGATTATGGGATTCTCTTTTTGGAAGTCCATAATTATCAAGTGCTTCTATAAATGGATCTGGATCAAACTCTTCTACATTATGAACACCAGTTTTATTCCAAATACCTTTTAACACCATCATAGCTCCACACATTGCAGGTACTCCTGTTGTATATGAAATAGCTTGTGAGCCAACTTCCTTATATGATTCTTGATGATCACATACATTATAGATATAGTAAGTTTTATCCTTACCATCCTTCTTACCCTTAAAAATACATCCAATGTTAGTTTTACCAACAGTGCGTACTCCTAATGATGCAGGATCTGGTAATAATGCCTTTAGGAACTGAATAGGTATAATTTTTTGCCCATTGTAATCAATCGCATCAGTTCTAAGCATACCAACATCCTCAAGACAACGCATATGTTCTAGATAGCTTTGTCCAAAAGTCATATAAAACTTAATTGTTTTTACCTCAGGGAAATTTTTAGCAATTGATTCAATCTCTTCATGATGTAGTAAATACATATCTTTTTCACCAACTGAATCAAATATATATTTCTTATGAACTGACATTGGAGGTAAAACTACCCACTTGCCATTCTCATAATATGCAGCTGGTGATGATACTTCTCTTAAATTAATTTCAGGATTAAAGTTTGTAGCGAACTTATACCCATGATCTCCTCCATTACAATCTAGGATATCAATTGTATCTATTGTATCAAACTCATGTTTTTTAGCATAAGCTACATAAGCTTGAGTAACACCTGGATCAAAGCCACATCCAAGAAGACCTATAATGCCAGCGTCTTGAAACTTCTTATCGTATCCCCATTGATATGAGTCATAATCAAAATACGCTTTAAATCCTTTTTCCTTAACACGTTTATCATAAACTTTTCTAAACTCTTTATCATCTACGTTTTCAGGCTCATATGCCGCAGTATCAAGATAATTTACATGACACTTAATACATGCATCCATAATAACAAGATTATGATATGGAAGTCCACAGTGTAATACCATATCAGGCTTATATTCATTAAAAAGTTCTACTACCAAATCATAATTAGAAACATCTATTTGCTTAACTGTAATTTTAGTATTTGTAGTAGGCTGCAGTTTATCTCTAATCTCCTCACATCTTTCTAATCTACGAGATGCGATACAAATTTCACTAAACACATCCGAATGTTGACAACATTTTGCGATGGTGACTTGCGCAACTCCTCCAGTTCCAATAACGACAACTCTTGACATTATAAAATCCTCCTTGTACCAGTTTTGTTATTAATAAAAAAATGACTGCACTACTAGCACAGTCAAAAATCGGTTATATCTTTTTTAAGATTAAATAGAGTCTATATAGTATGATACTTTTACTACTCTTATTGACCGTTTCACAAGTGGCACAGTAGTGTGCATTTAATGGTTGTTAAAGTAACCAGCTTATAAAATTTGAGTATTTAACCTCAATCAATAATGTGATAATCCTATCACGTACAACTCTATGGTTGATTTGTTGAACATTCAACAATACTATTATACTAAATATTTTGATTAAATCAATTAAAATCAAAACAAAAAATGGTTATTTTTAACCATCTTTTGCCACTTTTAATAATATTTTAGTTAATGTTATTCTTTGTTTTTGGAATTTTTATAAGACATGTAGTATGTTCATTTTCTTCTGTTTTTACTTCAAGTGTAGCTTTTGAATAATACTCAAGTCTATATCTTACACTTTCAACTCCTATATGGTTACGTTCAGTATCAAGAGTTGATTGTTCATCAAATGTAATTCCATCATTAAAGACTATTATATAATTAAACAAATCATCACTATACTGCCTAATATTTAAGTGTCCTTCACTTCTTTTAACAGATATAAAATGTCTTATTGCGCTTTCAACAATTGGTTGAACTGAAAGTTTTGGAATTAAAATTGAAGGTTCCGCTATATCATACGATACATCAAACTTACCTTCCATATGAAGACTTTCAAGTTTAACATAAATTTTAATATAATCTATTTCTTGATATAGTTGTATAAATCCTTTGTCTTCTGATGCATCTAAATTCTTTCTTAAGTATTTAGCAAAATCATCAATTGCTTCCTTAGCTTTATTAGGATTAGTATCTGCAAGATAATAAATAGAATTTAATGTCTTATAAATAAATTGAGGACGTACTTGTGATAGTATATTTAAAGCTTTTTGATTCATAACCTCATATTCTTTTAATCTTAATTTCTTATCAATTTCTACTTGTACGTTTACAAATACTATAACGTCTGCTAAGAATATTGCGGCATACATAAGTGATATTCCATAAGCATCTGGAAGTGATTGAATAACTGTAATAATAAAAGGTAGTGCCATATAAATAATATATGAAATTAATTGCCTAAACTTAGGTTTAGCAATAAATAATGTAATAATAACTGTTATGTATACTATTGAGACATACACTAAATTTAAAAACTGCAAGGACTCTCTATGGTATACTCCATCACTATCTACACTAAAGAAGAAATTATAACCAACATTTGCGATACAAAGTAATATTATAATAGAAAATATAGTGGAATTTATAATTGTCAATATTAAATTTATAGTCTTTGATACCTTGACTTCTTCTTTCATATACCAATAAAATAAATATACTAACAAATCTCCTAAAATATAGAACATAGTATTATCTATTAAATTTAACATTCTTAAACTTTTTCTTCCATCTACTGTCCAAGCAAATATATCTAAGATAAGATTTAATAGTGTAAGTACTAAAATATTTTGAAATATTCTTTTAGATTTAGCTTTCTTCATATTGAAAGTTACATTAAAGAATATTGGAAGTCCTATAAAAAGGCATACACAATCTACTGTAATATTTATTATTGATGTAAATCTTAATTCTTCATGTCTTATAGCTATTTCACCTATTCCAAATATAATACCCGCTATAAGGACAATCATTGCAAAAACAAAAAATATAAAATATGATTTTTTCATTGTTCTCATTTATATCATCCCCTTTTACCTTATATTTTAACATATTTTTTAAATATAGAAAAATTTTTAAATACTTATGGTAAAACCTATAAGTTTATTTATTGATAAACATAAGACTTCACCACTATATTTATTTCTTACTTTTTAACCTGTAATCTAGATTACCCATATATCCATCCTCTTCCTTAATTGATACTACTAAGCCAGGATCTTCTACAAATAATGGATCATTTTTATTTTCAAATATAACTATAATGTCAGGATATTTTTTAAATAAATGTGGTTTAATAGAATCCCATCTATCTAATCTTATCCATGTATTACCATATTCTTCAATATGTCTATCAATATAGTCTGGATATGTACCTTCTTTATTCATTTTTATGTTTTCGTCTCTTTTTATCATTTTAATCCTCCTTTAATTTAAGCCCATTTTATTGGCTCTATAATAAGGTGTGTTTTTTTTGCGAATTAAAAAAGTATTACTTCCTTGATATAATATAGTTGCTTAGACTTAAAACGAAATGAAGTAATACCTATAAATAATTATAATCCATAATATGATATTTTAAAAGGCGAAAGAATTGTAATTTATTATAAAGTTTAACAAATGATACAACTACTCTTTAAAGATATGTTATATATATACTCATAAGTATTATACTCATGAGTATAAAAGAAACGAACACATTAAAATCTTTATTTATTCAAACATTCAAATGCCAATTTTAAAAAAGCAAAAACTCCTTTTTATATAATAGGTTTGCTTAAGACAAATTATAAACGAAAGGAGTTTTTATTTATGGATTATAAATCCACTTATATAATACCATATTTTTATATTTATTTAAAGGTTAATTTAAATTCACTACCAATACCAAGACTTGATTTAACATTAATTAAAATATCATTGTTAAGGCATATATGCTTAACTATAGCAAGTCCTAGTCCAGTTCCACCATTTTCCTTAGATTTAGCTTTATCTACTCTAAAGAAACGTTCAAATATTCTTTCTTGGTCTGAATCATTAATACCAATTCCTGTATCCTTAACTGAAATAGTTCTATCTTTACAATTAACATCAATTATAATATCTCCACCAATTTTATTGTATTTAACTGCATTTTCAATTAAATTACGCATTAAATGGTAGAAATCATCATTACTCATTTTTATATCAAAATCTTGATATAATTTTGTAACTTTTATTCCTTTATCAGATATTGAAGGCCCTAAAGCATTTAATATATCATCTATTATAAGAGATGGTGTAAGATCTACTTTATTATCAATCTTATTAACTTCAAGTCGTGATAATTCAAGCATTTCAGATATTATTTGATTCATTCTCTTAGCTTCTTTTATAGTCTTAGCTGTATAATCAGCTATTTCTTCCTTATCTTCTACAATACCTTCATTTATCATTTGTTGATATCCAAGTATTGATGTAAGAGGGGATTTTAATTCATGAGAAGCATTTGCGAAGAATTCAGCTTTTGTCTTCTCAAGTCTTTTACTATCAGTTACATCAAAGACAAACATTATAACTCCATGATGGTTATCATTTAATACAAATGAGGCATCAAGTGGAGATAATGAAATATTATAGCTATTATTTCCTTTAGTAAATTCTACCTTTGAAGATACGCCATTTAATCTTGCAGAATCAATTGAGTTTTTTAAATTATTATCAATAAATGATGTTAAATAATTTTTATCTTCAAGGTTTTCATATGAAATATTAAATATTTTTGAGGCAGTTTTATTCATTAAAATAATACTTCCAGATCCATCAATAATAATTAATCCTTGTTTTATATTTTCTATAATATAATCAGTTTTCTTCTTTTCTGCTTCAATTGCTGAAATCTTATCTTCAATTAAATCTCTTGTTCTATCAATTTGGAATGATAATCTTTCAATATCATTTCCATTATACCCTGGTGTTTTTCCTACAATTGATGATAGTTTTTCAACCTCTTGATTTAAAGGTTCTACAACCTTATTTGTAGTTGCTGATATTACAATTGTAGAAATTATTGTAATTATTACAATTGTTCCTATTCCAGACCATACAAGTGTGTTTGTAAGGTTTGTTATAGATGTTTCAGGCATAGATACACGAATATATACTTTATTATCGCCATTTACTTCTAATGTCGCTACATAAAACATATTTTCTTTTGCGGTACTACTATATCTATGATATACAGTACCTAAGTTTTCTATTTCAGGTCGTGATAAATGATTTTCTTCGGTTCCTGATACTGTATCATATAATACAGTACCATCATAAGAAATAAATGTAATACGAATCTTATTATTTGCCTTAGTTATGTTTAAAGCTACTTTTTCCATATTTGTTCCATCATATTCTTCTGATACGATAGATAGATAATTTTTTATCTCTGATTCCATATTTCTTTGGTTAGTGTGATTAACAACAAGAGCTGAAACAATTAAAAACAATAACAAAGACGTTACAACAACTATGAAATTAATTAATATAAATCTTCTTTTCATTATGAAATCTTATAACCAAGACCATGAATGGTCTCGATTAATCCTTCATCGTTAAGTTTTTTTCTTAAAGACATTATATGCATATCAAGAGCTCTTGTTTCTAAATCTTTATGTCCCCAAATAGATTCCAAAATTTCATCTTTTGTAACAATTCTACCTCTATTTTTAAGAAGCAGGGCAAATATATCAAATTCCTTTACAGTAAGGTTAATTACTTCACCATTATTCTTACATAGATGAGCATTTATATCTAACACAATATTTCCAACAGTATAACTAGAATCTCTTTTAACTTTTCTAAATCTAGCATTTACACGGGCAACTAGTTCCATTAAATCAAAAGGTTTTACAATGTAGTCATCCGCTCCATTGTCAAATCCATCAACTCTATCTGTTACAAGTGATTTTGCTGAAATTATTATAACTTGCAAATCATCATTTGCAGTATTACTTCTAATACGTTGTAATATTTCAGTACCAGAATAATCTGGAAGCATCATATCAAGTAATACTAAGTCTGGCTTTTTCTCTTCAAATGCTTTAAAGAAAGATGTGCCATCATAAAAGCTTGATACAGTATAACCCTGCTTAGTAAGTGTTCTATTTATAATTACGGATATATCTTTATCGTCTTCTACAGAATAAATAGTGTAATTCATAAAACTCAACTCCTAATTTAATATTATAATAAAACTTATAAATTTTTATTCACCCTTTAAAGCTAGTGGTTGATCTCCTGTTGGATTTTCAATTGAATATCCTATATTAGTTAGGTGATCAGCTACACGTTCAAGATGTGAAATTAAAATTTCAAAATAGTTTCCAAGTTCCATTGTACAGTTATCTTTAGATAATCTTTCAAAGTGAGCAATTGAGAACTTCTTCTTTAATTCATCAGTTTCTGCTTCATATTTTGAAAGTTCATCGAGATTAACTTCCTTAGATGAATCAAATGTAGTTATAGCTATTTCATACATTTTACCTATTAGTTCATACATAGAATTTAATTCATTCTTAGCTTCAGAAGAGAATTCAATTCCTTTTTCTTTCATTTCTGTCGCAATCTCTAAAATATTAATTGCATAATCACCTATACGTTCAATATCATTTACAACGTGGTAATATGAACCAACCTGTTCTCCTTGACTTCCATCTAGTTGTCCTGAAAGTTTTATTAAAAACTTTGTTACATTAATATTAATGAAATCAATTTGATTTTCAAGTTCATTTATTTTATCACTATGCTCAAAATTTCCAGTATTAATTATAGAATATGCATCATTTAAATTCTTTAATGATAGTTCTGCCATATTTTCAATTTCCTTCTTTGCTTGCATTAGGGCAATTGAAGGAGTTGCAAGTAATCTATCATCAATAAATTTTAACGCATTTTCTGCCTTATTAACCTTTTCTGGAATAATATGTTCAGCAAGTGATACTAATTGTTTAATAAATGGTAATAAGAAGATTGTAGTAGTTACATTAAATATTACATGGAATAAGGCAATCTCATAAGATATATTATTTATTTTTTCTAACCATCTAACTACTTGGTCT
Source organism: uncultured Anaeroplasmataceae bacterium (assembly GCA_964544095.1). Classification (GTDB taxonomy): domain Bacteria; phylum Bacillota_I; class Bacilli_A; order Acholeplasmatales; family Anaeroplasmataceae; genus UBA3206. The sequence continues at coordinate 23,132 of CAZJAM010000013.1, forward strand.
TTAAATATCCAAATAAATATTGTAAAGAAGAATGTACCAATTACATTAAACATTAAATGTATAATACCTGTTCTTTTTGCATTTGTAGAGGCTCCAATTGTCGCAAGAAGTGCTGTAACACAAGTACCAATATTCGCACCAAGAATAATGAATAATGATGAATCTAGTGTTATTGCTTCATTTGCTGCCATAACAATTACAAGTCCTGTAATTGCAGATGATGACTGAATTAAGGCAGTAAATATAATTCCTAGTAATAATAAAACCAATGGGAAATCTACTGCTGTAAACACATTTTTAAACATATCTTTTATAGCTTCATTTTCAAATGAGGCAGACATTAAATCAAGTCCAATAAATATTAATCCAAGTCCACATAAAATGTTTCCTGTTTGTTTAACTTTACTATTTGTAAAGAATGTCATCATAACACCAATAAACGCTAAAGCAGACGCATATAGGGATATATCAAGCGATTGTAGTGATACAAGTAAGCCTGTAACTGTTGTACCTATATTGGCACCCATTATTAAGGCAGTTGCCTGCATTAATGTCATAGCTCCTGCGTTAACAAATCCTATGACCATAACGGTTGTAGCTCCAGAGGATTGAATAATTCCTGTAACTGCTGCTCCTACTCCTACTCCTACAAATCTATTTGAAGTAAGTTTCGCAATTAACTTCTTCATTCCAGGTCCTGCAAGTTTTTGAAGTCCTGAAGACATTAGGTTCATACCAGTAATAAATACTCCAGTTCCTGCAAGTAATGCTAATATACTTTTAAATATTTCCATATTATTCTCGCTTTCTTTTTATAAAAATTTATATTATCCATACTTATTATATACAATTTCTTTACAATTCTCCTACACTATGGTGTAAATAAAATGTAAAGATTTTGTAAATTTTTTATTTAATTGAAAAAGACATACTAAAAGTATATCTTTCTTAACTAGTCTGAACTTTTATCTCTAACAGCGCTTAACTCCACACTAAATCCATAAGTTTTTGATAAGAAATCATTTGTTGCGCTATCATCTGGTTGTACACCAAATAAATATAAATATACGCTTGCAACACCACCTGTAGATGAAGCAGTTGTTTCATCTTTAGCTTTAAGAGCTTCTGGAATAGTGATTTTTGACGCACTATCTCCAACCTTCTTTGCAGTAAGTACATCTTCTACAGTTGCATAATCAGCAGTTGATGTAATTTGAGTATTTGTTAAAAGACATTCTAGATGTGCGGATGTAGTTTCTTCTGTTGGTTTAAATTCTAAAGTTACATCTAAATCATATTCACAAACATTAGTAATTTCAAATTTTAATTCTAATGCCATATCTTTAAAATATTTACCTTCATTTTCGCTATCTTTATCGAAGAATGCAACATTTTTTACTGAATAGGCAAGTACATCTTTTTTAGTATTATAACCATCTGTTACTTCATATGAAAATACTATACCTTTTGTATTAGCGTCAATAGATTCTGTAGCTGAACGGTTAAGAAACCATCCATAGCCAATTCCATAACCAACGAAGGATAAGGCAAGAAGTCCGATTAAAATGGTTGTTATTAATATTTTCTTTCTCACGTATATCCCTCCTTTTAAATTTATAGATAAATATTTATTGTTTCTATCTTAAATTGTTGATATATAAAATAATCATTAGAATCATATATTGTAGATTCTACTTCTTCATAGTCTTCATAAACTATAGAGAAATAACAATAAGTGGTCGAGTTAGCGTAAACAGTTTGTCCTGAACCATCAAAAATATTTTCACTTAAACTCTTTTTAGTTAATGTATCATAAGTTGGAAGTGCTGTAGGCTTTAAATCACTCTTTGATGATCCTAAGTCATATGTTACAATAGCATTCTCAATTCTTGAAAAATCAGTTAAATAAATATTACCAGCCGAATCAATATTATAAATCACATGATTATTATATGAAGTAATGTATGGATATTCATTTTTTGTAGTAGCATCAGTATTATCAGTTATATCAAATATTTGATATGCTTCATCTAATAAAATTTGTTTCTTTGTAATATCTGCACTAATGTGAGTTGATATAGTTGAATAATATGCACCCATATTAGATTGTACATAACTATCCTCACTCTTAGAAGAAATAATTTCATATCTTAGATAGATTGATTCTCCTGGTGTAAACTTTTCAAGTTGTAATGGATTATCACTATTTATATCTACCCAGTCATCACTATTTTTATCAAATTTTTGTAAAGTATATGAGCAGTCTGCTCCACCAATTACTTTAATTAATGTAGTTGCGTTTACAACGCTATTAGTTGTAAACCACGCAAATGAAATAAATACTAAAAGCGTTGAAGCAAGAACTAAAGATATTATTGAAAATATTAAATTTTTTTTCATAATATTCGAGCCCCTTTCTAAAACGCATATTATTTCCTCTCCGTTTTGTTCTCCTTATTATACCATATAATTGTAATATTCACAAATCAAATAAAAATTAATACACAATATTACGCTTTCAAATCTATCTTCTTTCCGAAAGAATATTAATAATAATATGCCAGTATAATTTATTTTTTATCTTTATTGTATATTTAGATCTTTTTGTTCAATAAAAAAATAAAAATATTTTTGGCACTCCTATTGACACTTTGCCAAAATAAGACTACAATAAGCTTGTATTTGGCAGATAAAACAAAAGAGTGCCAATACTTTTATAAGGAAGGATGATTTAAAAATGATAAAACCATTAAATAATAATGTAGTATTAAAAAAAGAAAAAGAAGAAACTGAAAAAAAGACAACATCTGGTATTATTCTTTCTCAAAAAAAGGAAGAACATCAATACGCAGTAGTTGTAGCAGTTGGTGAAGGTAAGCTTGATTCAAACGGAAAGCTTGTTAAACCAAGCGTTAATGTAGGAGATAAGGTTTTATATAAAACTTATTCTACTACTTCAGTTAAATTGGATGATTGTGAATATTTAATTATTCCATCAGATGACATTTTAGCAATTATTGAATAATTTGGAGGTATTAATTATGGCAAAAGAAATTAAATTTGGTAAAGATGCACAAGATGAAATGCTTAAAGGTATTGATAGCCTTGCGAACACTGTAAAAGTAACTTTAGGTCCTAAAGGAAGAAATGTAGTATTAGACAAAGGATATGGTAGTCCTCTTATAACAAATGATGGAGTTTCTATCGCAAAAGAAATTACTTTTGAAGATCCTTTTAAGAATATGGGAGCAAAACTTATTTATGAAGTTGCAAACAATACAAATGATGTAGCAGGTGATGGTACTACTACTGCTACCCTACTTGCACAAGATATGATCCACAATGGATTAAGTGAAGTAAATAAAGGAGCTAACCCAGTATTAATGCGTGAAGGTATTGATTATGCCGCAAAGAAGGTTTCAGAGGAATTATTGAATATAAGTCAAGAAGTTAATACTTCTTCTGACATCGCAAATGTCGCAACAATTTCATCAGGTTCTAATGAAATTGGTGATATTATTGCCAACGCTATGGATACTGTTGGTAAAAATGGAGTTATAAATGTTGACGAATCAAAAGGATTTGAAACATCACTTGATGTAACACAAGGTCTAAAATATAATAAGGGTTATATTTCTCCTTATATGTTGTCTGATGATAATAGTAAATCAATCACAATGGAAAATCCATTGATATTAGTTACAAATCATAAGATAAATTCTATTCAAGATATTTTACCTTTACTTGAAGAAATTGTTAAATCTCATAAGCCTTTATTCATAATCGCAGACGATATGGATCAAGAAACAATTTCTACAATTGTAATTAATAAACTTCGTGGTACATTCAATGTAGTAGCTACTAAAGCCCCTGGATTTGGTGATTCACAAGTTGATGAATTAAAAGATATCGCTTTAGTTTGTGGAGCTAAGTTCTTCGATAAGAACATGCCTGATTGTGAATTAAAAGATATAACTATTGATTCTCTTGGTACTGCATCAAAGATTATAGTTGATAAGGATTCAACAACAATTATTGATGGTGCTGGCGATAAAAACGCATTAAATGCTCATATTGATAGTTTGAAAAAACAGGCCTCTGCTGAAACTTCTAAGCAAAAGATTAATCAATTAAACGAACGTATCGCAAAACTATCTAACGGAGTCGCTTTAATTAAAGTAGGTGCCACAACAGAATCCGAATTAAAAGAACGTAAGTTAAGAATTGAAGATGCATTAAACGCTACTAAAGCTGCAATTTCAGAAGGTATAGTTCCAGGTGGTGGAGAAGCTTTACTTGAAGTATATAAGAAATTAAAGGATGAATTAACATCCGATGTAGTAGATGTAAAGCGTGGTATTAATGTTGTATTACATTCATTACAAGCACCATTATTCCAAATTGCTGAAAACTCTGGATATAGTGGAAAAGACATTGTAGAAATGCAATTAAAGCAAGATAATGGTGTCGGATTTGATGCAAAGAGTGGTAATTGGGTAGTAATGAAGAAAAATGGTATTGTAGACCCAACAAAAGTTACTCGTAGTGCATTATTAAATGCCGCATCAATCGCTGGTCTATTCTTAACAACAGATGCTGCAGTAGGTAACATTAAAGATAATAGCCAAACAAAGTCACAAGAATATTAAAATACAGAAAAGTAATGCATTAAGTTTTTGCCTTATGCATTACTTTTTTATTTTATCAATTGCGCTTAATGTTTAGGTGA
>CAZJAM010000014.1:0-26943 GCA_964544095.1 uncultured Anaeroplasmataceae bacterium
AAGGATTATATGTAAGTACATCATCAAGCACTATTGGCAACTCATATTATTGGCTTCGCTCACCTTACTACTTCAACTATTCCTACGGTAATAGCGTCTACCACGTCGGCGTCATCGGCTACAGCGACGTCTACGATTCTTGTAGCGGCGTTCGTGCAGCTTGTTGGATTAATTTGTAAAGATGTTAATAGTTAATGTAATTGTTACACTTATACTTGGATAACGATGTTGACATAATTTGAGTTTTCCAAAAATTAAATAATGCCCTGAAAATGATAAAATCCATGACTGTAAAATCATGGATTTTTAGTTCTCATATAAAGAAAAAAAGCCTCAAAAATGGTATAATATAGTTAACAAAAAACATTATAAAATCGAAGCCTTTTTCAATTTCAAATTATGAAACTTTATAATTAAAATCAGAGGATGAATGTGCTAATTTTGTTAAAAAACTTTATCCCAAAAGGCAACATAGAAAAAATTATGGACAGTTTTACAAATGCCTATGTACGAGTGAAAAAAGTTTAAAATTGTAGTGATTCAAAAAATAGGGAAACTAAAAGTAATATATTATATTTATTTTGATTTTTGTTTATGATATAATCTTTGTAGACAACTAATGGAGGAATAAAATTATGCAACAAGAAACAGTTGAATTAGAAGAACTTCATATTGAAGATAGTTCTGCTAAAACTAAAAAGGAGTATGAAAAAATTTTAATCCGTGAGGAAAATAGACAAAAGAATGTAAAGGCTCAAAATCTTGTAAAACTTGGATGCTTTGACCAAAAAGAAGAAAAGTCAGTTGATTTTTCAAAACTTGATAAGATCACATATGAAAAGCCATTCCAAAAGATTTATGACCTATATGAAGATAGAGAGGGAAATCTATTATACATTTATGGTAAGACTGAAGGAGAAGATACAAAGCCTTACGCATATGATGTAATATATGTTGAAACTGTTAGTGATGAGGATTATAAGAAAGTATATAAAGCTCAATCATTTGAAGGAGCAGGATTAATTAAGGGATTATATATTACAACATTTATTCTTTGGATTGTATCAATTGTTATTACGTTATGTATCGTTATCTATTATATGTTCTCAGGAGATTATGGATTTATTGATATATTAACTAATTCAGTTTCATATCTATTCTTTATTGCAATTATTACAGCTTTACTTGCAATAACTAATGTGTCATATAGAAAGTTTATTGGTAAGTAATATTGCAAAAATATTTTGTATCTAAAGAGGATTTTAATCTCAATCAAATAACTGGTGAAGATTGTCATCACATTAAAAATGTTATGAGATATACTTCTGGGGATGAAATCCTAGTATCAGATGATAATAGTGAGGTACTAGCTGTACTAGTATCTGTAGATGCAAATATATGTAAGTATATGGTTAAGATGGCAATTCAAAATAATAGTGAATTGCCATTTTTAATTGATTTATATCAAGGATATCCTAAAGGTGATAAACTTGAAGAAATTATTAAGCATTCAACAGAACTAGGTGTATCAAATATTATTGCGGTATTATCAAAAAGAAGTGTAATTAAACTTGATTCTAAGAAAAAGGAGTCAAAACTTGAAAGATTTAATAAAATAGCTAAAGAAGCCTCTGAACAATCACATAGAAAAAAGCTTTCGCATGTGCTAGATATAAAAGAACTAAAAAATATAGATTTTAGTGAGTATGATAAAAAAATTATTTGTTATGAAGAGGATGCTAAAAATAATGAATCTTCAAACTTCAAACGAATTGTAAAGTCTTTAAAGCCTAATGATAAAATTTGTGTATTTATTGGGCCTGAGGGCGGAATAGATTTAAGTGAAGTAGAATATTTAAAGAGTCAAGGCTTTGAATCATGTGGTTTAGGACCAAGAATTTTAAGAACAGAGACAGCAATAGAATATGTTTTATCTGCAATAAGCTATGAATGGGAGCTGAAGTAAATGGCACGAATTGCCTTTATAACATTAGGATGTAAAGTTAATACTTATGAATCTAACGCTTTAATGGATAAGTTTATCGAACTTGGTCATGAAATAGTAGAACCAACAGAGATAGCTGATGCTTATATTATTAATACTTGCGCAGTTACTAATATGGCTGATAGAAAATCAAGACAAATGATAAGAAGATGTAAGCATCTAAATCCTAATTCTTGCGTATGCGCAATGGGGTGCTTTACGCAAACTAATAAGGATGCTGTAAAAATAGAGGAAGCAGATATTATTCTTGGTAATTCTAATAAGCATCTTGCAGTCCCTAAAGTATTAGAATTCTTAAAAAATAGAGAAAGATTTATTCAAATACTTGATATAAGAAAAGAATCATCATATGAAATGCTTAGAGCGACCGAGTTTGATCAAACAAGAGCTTTCGTTAAAATTGAAGATGGTTGTTCTAACTTTTGCTCTTATTGCATAATTCCTTATGCAAGAGGGGTTGTAAGAAGTAAGAATATAGATGATGTAATAGATGAAATTAAAGAAATTGCAAATAATGGATATCAAGAAATAGTATTTTCAGGAATTGATACAGGTAAATATTATTCAGCTGGTAATAGGCTTTCAGATTTAATAGTAAGGATAAAAAAAGAAATTCCTTTAATTAAAAGAATAAGATTATCATCAGTTGAGATTAATTCAATAGATGATAAAATAATCGAAGAGATGAGGAAAGATGATATAATCGCAGATCAAATCCATCTTCCTATTCAATCAGGTTCTGATAAAATATTAAAACTTATGAATAGAAAATATAATGTTAAATCTTTTAAAGAGCATGTAAATAAAATAAGAGAGGTAAGACCAGATATATCTATTACAACAGATGTAATAGTAGGATTCCCAGGTGAAGATGAGGCTGATTTTAATGAAACTATTAAAACAATTAAAGAAATTGGATTTAGTGAACTTCATGTATTCCCATATTCTAAGCGTGAGGGAACACCAGCTGCAAAAATGCCTCAAGTGTCAGATGATATAAAAAAGAAGAGAGTAGATACGCTTTTAAAACTTTCAAAAGAATTAGAATATAGTTATGCATCTAAGTTTGAAGGAAAGGTATTATCTGTTATTTTTGAGAATCATCCAGGAAATACATTTATTAAAGGTCATTCATCAAATTATTTATTTGTTGAAGCCCCCTATGATGAAAGTATGATATATAAAATGGCAGATGTTCGAATTTTAAAGGTTGGAACAAACGCAATATATGGTGAAATTATAAAATAAGATAAGAAATTTGATAAAATTAAAATTTGCTATTTACAAATAAAAATCTTATTGGTATAATACTTACGGACTGTTAAATCGGAAGGAGGCAGGGATGTATGCCTAAAACAGTAGTACGTGATAAGGAAAATATTGAAGACACACTACGTCGTTTCAAGCGTGATGTAGCAAGATCTGGTAACTTACAAGAAGCTAAGAATCGTCAATATTACTTAAAACCTTCTGATGTTAGAAAACAAAAGCAACAAGAGGCTCGTAAGAGATTTAAGTAAGAAGTATAAGCCATCATTTGATGGCTTTTATTTTTGTTTTAGTAAAATTATACATTTCAGTGCTATATATATTATAGGGTGATAAAATTGATTTGCATGATTTGTAAAAAAGCATTTGTAATAAACAGAGGCATCGAGGATTTACTTTTAAAACAAAGATATTTTATATGTAATAAGTGTTATCTAGAACATCCTATTAAATTAGAATATACAGATATACCACTAGATTCAAAATATATGCTTCATATAATATCTTTATTAAATGAGAATGATAAATCATATTATCTTGCGTATTTAAATGAATATTCTTATTTGATTCAAAAATATTTAGATAAACCAATTATACTATATGATGTTTTTTATCTATCTACCAATAATATTAAAGACTTATCTATTATAGCGAGTCTTGAAAGAAGTAATATATATGTTATTTGCTTTAAATTTATTATAAATTAGAGCCCCTGTTTTCTTGTAAATTATCAAATAATAAGTTATAATATAGTTGAACAAGAAACATGTTCAAATTAATTAATAATACTATTGATATAGTATAAGAAATGAGGGATTTATTATGAAAGTAGAAGTCGTAGGAAAGAATGGATTTAATCCAACAAAGGCAAACGAAGAATTTGCTGCTAAGAAGTTAGAGAAACTTCAAGGATATTTTTCTAAGGAATTAAATGCCAGAGTAGTATGTAAGGTTTACAATGACCATCATAAGGTTGAGGTAACTGTTCCTACTAAGAATGTAACTCTACGTGCTGAAGCAAATGGAGAAGATCTATATTCAGCAATTGATGCTGCAATCGATAAGTTAATTGCACAAATTAGAAAATATAAAACAAGAACTCAAGATAGAAGTGATAAGGAAGGAATCAAGGAAGCATTCGCAGATCCTGCACTAGATATTGAAGCTCTAGATAAGGAAATTAAGGCAGCTCAACTTGTTCGTAACAAGGAAATCGAATTAAAGCCAATGACTCTTGAGGAAGCTATGACAGAGATGGAATTAACAGGTCATGATTTCTTCGTATATCTTGATAAGGAATCAGGAAGAACTAATGTTCTATACATCCGTGAGGATGGAGACTACGCAGTAATTGAAACTAAGTAGTGAATAATAACTTGGGCCATACTTATTTGGTATGGTCCTTCTTTTTTAAGGTGGTATTATGGAATGGAAGACTTTTTTAGAAAATGAATCTTCAAAGGATTATTATAAACAATTAATGAATTTCATTGATTCTGAATATAAAACTAAAGTTATATATCCTAAATACGAAAATATATTTAATGCTTATAATAGTACAAAATATGATGATGTAAAGTGCGTTATCCTAGGACAGGATCCATATATTAACCCGGGAGAAGCTCACGGGTATGCTTTTTCTGTGGAGTCTGGTAAGCTTACCCCATCTTTAAAAAATATATTTAAAGAAATGTATGATGACTTATTAGTTGATATTAATCAAGATGGAGATATATCTTATTTAGCAGGTGAGGGTGTAATGCTTCTTAATACAATACTTACAGTAGAGGCGGGTAAGTCCTTATCACACAAAAATAAGGGATGGGAAATATTAACTGATAATACAATTAAATTATTAAATGAAAGAAAAAAGCCTCTTGTATTTATTTTGTGGGGTAATAATGCTAGAAGTAAAAAAGCACTTATTACAAATCACAATCATTTAGTACTTGAATCCTCTCATCCATCTCCTCTTGGAGCCCATAAAAGTTTCTTTGGCTCACATCCATTTTCAAAGACTAATGAATTTTTAAAGAGTAATGGTATAAAGCCTATTAATTGGATTAAAAATAAAAGAGATTTATTTAATCTTTAATGATATAATAAGCGTGGTGATTAATTATGAAAGTAAGAGTTATTGGTGCAGGTCTTGCAGGTAGTGAGGCGGCATATTATTTATTAAAATGTGGATATGATGTTGAACTATGTGAAATGAGACCTAAAAAAATGACTCCTGCACATAAGACATCAAGCTTTGCTGAACTTGTATGTTCAAATTCTCTTCGTGCAGATTCACTTGAAAATGCATGTGGTATTTTGAAAAAAGAGATGGAAGAATTTGATTCTATTGTTATAAAAAGCGCAAGAATAAACCATGTTGAAGCAGGTGGAGCTTTAGCAGTTGATAGAGTCTCTTTTTCTAAATACATTGAAGATGAATTAAAGAAATTTCCTAACCTAAAAATTGTTTTAGATGAAATAAAAGAGCTTGATGAGAGTATTCCAACAATAATTGCTACAGGACCTCTTACATCAGATGATTTATCTAAAAATATTATAAATAAATTTGGATATAATGAATTTCATTTCTATGATGCGGCAGCTCCTATTGTACTATCGGATACAATAGATTATGAAAAAGTATATTTAAAATCAAGATACGATAAAGGAGTCGCATCATATTATAACTGTCCTATGACTAAAGAGGAATTTGATAGATTTTATGACGCATTGATTTCAGCAGAATGTGTTGTACCTCATGATTTTGAGGAAAATGATAATAAAAATATAAATAATCCTAATGATGAAGTTAAAGTGTTTGAAGGTTGTATGCCGGTTGAAATTATGGCTAAAAGAGGAAGAGATACATTACTTTTTGGTCCACTTAAGCCAGTAGGACTTGAAAGACCAGATGGTACCATGCCTTATGCAGTAGTCCAACTTAGACAAGATGATGCGGCAAAAACTATGTATAATCTTGTAGGATTTCAAACACATTTAAAATGGCCTGAACAAAAAAGAGTATTTTCTATGATACCAGGTCTTGAAAACGCAACATTTACAAAATATGGTGTAATGCATAGAAATTCATTTATAAACGCTCCAGCTATTTTAAATGAAGGAATGCAAAGTAAAAAATATCCAAATATTTTCTTTGCAGGTCAATTATCTGGAGTTGAGGGATATGTTGAAAGTGCTGCCTCTGGAATAGTTGCCGCTATAAATATGGATAGATATCTTAAAGGTAAGGAATTATATTTCTTCCCTAAAACTACTATAATAGGTTCTATGATTCATTATATTTGTAATGCTTCTTTAGATGGTTTCCAACCAATGAATGCAAACTTTGGAGTAGTAGAAGATTTAGGCTTTAAACATAAGAAGAAGGATAGAAAGGCTTTATACGCTACTAGGGCTTTAGAAGAAATAAAAAAGTCAAAGGAGTGGTTAGATGAAAACTAATCAGGAAGCAATAGATTCATTTAAAGAATATCTTGAATCTATAAAAGGATATAGTAATTATACTGTTATAGCCTATATTAAAGATGTTTGTGATTTTAAAAATTTTATTGAATCTGAAAAAATGGCTAGAGATTTAATGCATATAAACGAGCGTGTTGCCAAAAATTATCACGCTTTGTTAAATCAATCAGGCGAAAAGGCAACTACAGTTAATAGAAAGATGTCATCTCTTAGAGCTTTTTATGATTACCTATTAAAAGAACATATAATAGATGAAAACTATTTTGATTCAATATCTGGTGATAAGATAGAAAAAAGATTACCTAAGGTATTAAAACATGAAGAAATTATTATGATGATAAATTCTATTGATAAAACAAATGCATTAGGATTTAGAAATTATTTAATAATTGAAACATTATATGGTACAGGACTTCGTGTATCAGAATTATGCAATCTTTTAATAAAGGATATTGATTTTAATAGAGAAACAATAAGGGTAAGATCTGGTAAAGGTAATAAAGATAGAGATGTTGTTTTGTTTAAAGGATTATTAATTGATTTAAAACATTATATAAATAATGAACGAATTGCATTATTATCTAAAGGCCATGATGCAAATAATAGAACATTATTTTTAAATAAAAATGGTGATTCTTTAACTGAACGTGGAGTTAGAGTTATTTTAAATAGTGTTATAAATAAAATGGGAGAAACATTTAAAATAACTCCGCATATGTTAAGACATAGTTTTGCATCTGCAATGTTAAATAATGGTGCTGATTTGCGTACAGTTCAAGAACTTTTAGGTCATGAAAACTTATCAACTACACAAATTTATACTCATGTATCTGAGAGTAAGCTTAAAGAAGTATATAAGAATGCATTTCCTAGAGCTAAAAAGTAGTGGATTTTTAAAATTGTTTATGCTATAATACGTTAGTATTTTATGAAAAGAAACGGAGATACAACATGAAAAAGTCAATTTTACTTACAGCATTAGTTGCCATCTTAACACTTTTGCTTGCATCTTGTAATAAGTCATCTAAAGGTGATGACCTTCCTGATACATCAAGTTCTGAGACAACAACTTATATTAATTATATAAAGGATAAGATTACATTTAGTGATACAGCTATGAACGCATCAGATATAGAAGATGCATCAAAGGCACATTATGAGGTTAAACTTCCTACTGATATTGAAGCAGCAAAAAGATTAAATATAATGGATGCGAAAGCATATGATTCATCAAATGATACAGTTTATGCAAGATATGGTGTTCTTGAAGATTCATGGGGTGACGATCAAATTAATGAATGTATTAACATTTTACTAAAAGATGAAACACTTGGAGTTTTTAAGAATGTATCTACTGAGGTTGTGCCAGCAACTGACTATTTAACTTCAACAGAAAAAGATTCAAGAAGACTTGCAGTTATCTATATTCCAGTTATGTTTAATTATGTAGGAAACAGTGATATAGATGATGATGTTTATTCTTATGTGTTTGCGCCAGTTTATGCAACACTTACAACACTTACATCTGATGCTCTTGCAGACTCAACTGCACAAGCATATAATACAACTGACCGTTTAATTGTATTTAATAATTAATAAGCTTGCTTCGGCAGGCTTTTGTTTTAATATACTATAAAAAATAACTTTATTGCCAACTGTGTGTTTGTAAAAAAGCCTTGATTAAATCGCTTTATAGTGATATTATAAAGTTGGAGATTTAATATCTAAAAGAAAAGCATCAGCGTTGTGAGCACTGATGCTTTTTAACATTAACAGAAAGGAGATTTAATATCTTAAGTTATCTCTTATTTTTTAAGATATAAGCAATAACTATAAGACATAGTAGGAGTATAATTAAGTACTCCATTAGACCTCCTTTCAGTAGTAATAAATCACTACTTTCAAAAAAATCACTCCTATCTATAATGTTAAGGGAGCCTATTTCATCTCCTCATATAATATATAGCGAGTTAATATATCTTTTTACTAAAATTATTTTTAAAAAGTTTTGTAAAATAAAAAGCTTTTATTGTGAGCTGAGTGGTTGCAAAAATACTTGATTATATTTCTAAATTGTGGTAATATAAGTTTGGAGATTTATAAGACATAGGAAAAGCATCAGTGCTACCAACACTGATGCTTTTTAACATTAACAGAAAGGAGATTTATAATTTAGTTATTACTTATTTCTTTAAAATATAAGCAATAACTATAAGACATAGTAGGAGTATAATTAAGTACTCCATGTGATCTCCTTTCAGTAGTAATAAATCACTACTTTCAAAAAAAACACTCCTATCTATAATGTCAAGGGAGTCTATTTCATCTCCCTGTATAATATATAGCAAGTTAATATATCATTTTACTTAAATTATTTTAAAGATTTTGCAACTTTATCATCCTTTATTATAATGAAATTAAAAAAATAACTAATTTAACAAACTTAATGAAACTAAATAAAAAGCCTTTTTGAGTTTCCACAAAATTAAATAAGGCTCTAAAAATGAAGAAATCCATGACTGTAAAATTATGGATTTTTGGTTCTAATATAATGAAAAAGAGTTTAAAAATGTAGCAAATTAAAAAATGGGGAAACTAAAACAAATAAAAAGCCTTGATTAAATTGCTGAATAGTGATATTATAAAGTTGGAGATTTAATATCTAAAAGAAAAGCATCAGCGCGATCAACACTGATGCTTTTTAACATTAACAGAAAGGAGATTTAATATCTTAAGTTATCTCTTATTTTTTAAGATATAAGCAATAACTATAAGACATAGTAGGAGTATAATTAAGTACTCCATTAGACCTCCTTTCAGTAGTAATAAATCACTACTTTCAAAAAAATCACTCCTATCTATAATGTTAAGGGAGTCTATTTCATCTCCTCATTATATTTATAGCTAGTTAATATATCTTTTTACTAAAATTATTTTCAAAAAGTTTTGTGATATTTTAAAAAGAACGCAACAAATTTTTTGTAGGTATTGAAATATTATTCTTTATATGCTACAATATCAAAGGCATTAAAATACACATGCGACTGGAGTGGGCCGTCTAGTGCACTAAATATTAGTGTGGAGGCTACATGAAGAAGGTTGCAGAGGCTAAAAAACAAAATAAAATGGAGGAATTAAAAAATGTCAGTAGTTTCAATGAAACAATTATTAGAGTCTGGTGTTCATTTTGGACATGCAACTCGTAGATGGAATCCTAAGATGAAGAAGTACATCTACACTTCAAGAAATGGTATTTATATCATTGACTTACAAAAGACTGCAGATCAAATTGAGAAGGCTTATGCAGCATTACTAGAAATCGTTAAGAATGAAGGTAAGGTTCTATTTGTAGGAACTAAGAAGCAAGCTCAAGATGTAGTTAAGGAGGAAGCTGAGCGTTGTGGACATTATTATGTTAACAATCGTTGGCTAGGAGGAACTTTAACTAACTTCAAGACAATTAAGAAGAGAGTTGCAAGACTTAAGAATTTATATAAGATGGAAGAAGATGGAATCTTTGATGCTTTAACTAAGAAGGAAGTTAGCAAGTTAAAGGATGAAAGAGAAAAGCTTGAAAAGAACCTTGGAGGAATCAAGGAAATGACAAGCCTACCTAACGCTTTATTCATCGTTGACCCTCGTAAGGAGCACAATGCTATCTTAGAGGCTCGTAAGTTAAATATCCCTGTATTCGGAATTGTAGATACTAACTGTGATCCAGATGATGTTGATTACGTTATCCCTGCAAATGATGATGCTATTCGTGCTGTAAAACTAGTAACTTGGGTTATGACTAATGCTGTTATCGAAGCTCAAGGTGGAGTAGTTGAGAAGTTCGAAGAGGAAAATGTTAACCTAGGAGAAGAAATCTCTAAGGATGATAACAATAATAAGAAGGGTGATCGTCCTGAGCGTAAGTTCAATAAGGATAGAAAGCCATTCAATAAGGATGGAAAGAAGCCTTTTAATAAGAAGCCTCAACCAAAGGCTCAACCTGCTGAGAATGCAGAGAAGACAAACGCTTAATAATTAATTATAATCATATAGGAGGATCTTTAATATGGAAGGTAAAGTTACACCAGCGTTAATCAAGGAATTACGTGATAGAACTGCTGCTGGAATGCTAGATTGTAAGAAGGCTTTAGAGGCTTGTGATTGCGATATGCAAAAGGCAATTGACTGGTTACGTGAAAAAGGAATTACTAAGGCAGCTAAGAAGGCTGACCGTGTTGCTGCAGAAGGACTTTGTTCTTATGCAATTAATGGTAATGATGTAGTTTTATATGAGTTAAACTCAGAGACTGACTTCGTTGCACAAAACGATAAGTTCTTAGCATTAGTTGAAAAGGTTGGAAATATCCTTGTTAACTCAAATGTATCAAATACAGAAGAAGCTTTAAAGCTTGATGTAAATGGTAAGGACCTTGCTACAGTTATACTTGAGGATTCATCAGTAATTGGAGAGAAGATTTCTTTAAGAAATGTTCAAAGAATTACTAAGGCAGAAGATGAGATTTTCGGTGCATATAAGCACAATGGTGGAAATATCGTTGTTGTTGATGTCGTTAAGGGATCTGATGTTGTTGCTAAGGATGTAGCTATGCACGTTGCTGCTATGGCACCTAAGTATGTATCAAGAGAAGAAATTCCAGCATCTGAAATTGAGCATGAGAAGGAAATTATTCTTGCTGAGGCTCTAAATGAGAATGCTAAGGCTGCTAAACCAAAGCCAGAGCAAATCGTTAGTAAGATGGTAGAAGGAAGATTAAATAAGGAACTTAAGGAAGTTTGCTTACTTGATCAAGCATTCGTTAAGAATCAAGACCAAACTGTTGGAGAGTATGCTAAGGCAAACGGAACAACTGTTGTTAAGTTCGTTCGTCTAAAGGTTGGAGAAGGAATCGAAAAAGTAGTAGTAGATTTCGCTGCAGAAGTAGCTGCTCAAGCAGGATTAAACAAGTAATTAAAAAATGAGGAGCTATTTGCTTCTCTTTTTGTTATAATATAAGTAAAGGTAGGTGCGTTTTATAATGTATAATAGAGTTTTATTAAAACTTAGCGGTGAGGCTTTAAAAGGTAATACACCATATGGAATAGATACACCAACTGTTAAGTCTATAGCGCAACAAATTAAAGACGTTTGGGAGCTTGGAGTTGAAGTAGGTATTGTTGTTGGTGGTGGAAATATCTGGAGAGGTAAGACAGCATCTGAACTTGGAATGGAAAGAGCACAAGCAGACTATATGGGAATGCTTGCGACTGTAATGAATGCTCTTGCGGTTCAAGAAGCTTTAGAGAAAATTGATGTACCAACAAGAGTTTTATCTGCACTAGATATTCAAGAGGTTGCAGAACCTTATATTCGCCGTCGTGCGATAAGACATTTAGAGAAGAAGAGAGTATGTATTTTTGCTGGAGGAATTGGTTCACCATATTTCTCAACAGATACAGCATCTGTACTTCGTGCAACAGAAATAGGTGCCGAACTTGTACTTATGGCTAAAAATGGAACTGAAGGTGTTTATGATTCAGATCCTAAAAAGAATCCAAATGCTAAGATGTTTGAACACTTAACATTCTCTAAGATTTTAAATGAAAAACTTGGAGTTATGGATATGACAGCGGCTACATTATGCCGTGATAATAACCTTAAGGCAATTGTTTTCAATATGAATAAAGAAGGAAACATAATTAAGGCAGTTAAGGGAGACAAGATTGGTACTCTTGTTTCTGAAGAAGATTAATTAAGGAGATAGAAGATTATGCCAGAGATGATTTTATTAGATGCTGAAGAAAAAATGGATAATGCCATTAAATCTCTTCAACATGAATTTGTAACAGTACGTACAGGACGTGCAAATCCTCAAATGCTAGATACAATAATGATTGAATACTATGGAGTTCCAACTCCTGTAAGACAAGTAGGAACTATTTCAGTTCCTGAAGGAAATCAAATTTATATTAAGCCTTATGATAAGTCTATTTTAAAAGAGATTGAGCGTGCAATTAACGCTTCAAATCTAGGACTTACTCCACAAAATGATGGACAAGGAATTAGACTTGTAATTCCTCCAATGACTGAGGATAGACGTAAACTTTTAGTTAAAGAAGTTGCTAAAATGAGTGAGAACGCTAAGGTTCAAGTTCGTAATATACGTCGTGACGCAAATGAAGCACTAAAGAAGCTAGAATTACCAGAAGATAGTGAAAAAGGATATCTTGAAGATGTACAAAAGCTAACTGATAAGAAGATAGCTGAGGTAGAAGCTGTAACTGCTGAAAAAGAAAAAGATTTGATGACAGTTTAATAATTAAATCACCCATAAGGGTGATTTTTTTATTCAATTGAAAAATATAATAGAATATAGTATAATATTTAAGAGTTTTGCAAGGAGTGACTTATATGGAGCTTGATATGAATAATATCCCAAAGCATGTTGCTATAATTTTAGATGGTAATGGTAGATGGGCAAAGGCTCATGGTAAGCCACGTTTTTACGGTCATCAAGAAGGAGCTAATAATATTTCAAGAGTGGCTAAGGCTGCATCAAACCTTGGAATAGAGGCACTTACAGTTTTTTGCTTTTCAACTGAAAACTGGTCTCGCCCAGAGGCAGAAGTTAATTTCTTAATGACTATGCCAGTACTTGCTTATAAGAAAAATAAGAAGAAAATTATAAATTCTAACTTTAGAATTCGCTTTGCAGGAAGAAGAAATAAGATTCCTAAAAAATTACTAGAAGTAGCTATGGATATAGAAGAGAATACAAAAAACAACACTGGTTTAATCCTTACTATTTGTTTTGATTATGGTTCATATGAAGAATTAACACACGCAACAAAACAAATAGCGCAAGATGTTTTAGATGGAAAAATCAAGGTAGAAGATATTACACCAGATTTAATCGAATCACATCTATATACTAGTGGACTTCCAAAGCTTGATTTATTAATTCGCACATCTGGTGAACAAAGAATTTCTAACTTCTTGTTATGGCAACTAGCATATGCTGAATTATATTTTACAGAAACACATTGGCCTGATTTTGATCAAGAGTGTCTAGAAAAGGCTATTTATGACTATCAACATAGAAATAGACGCTTCGGTGGTCTTAAGGAGGCTAAATAATGTTAAAAAGATTATTGACTGGTGCTGTTATACTCGCTATATTTGTACCAGTAGTTATAGTAAGAGAGTTGTACCCATTATTTCAAATATTAATGATGGGGCTTGCAGGTTTTGCTTCATATGAAATGATTAAACTATTTGAACATAGACATCGTTTCCCACTTGCTGTAAAAATTATAATAATAATATCTACAATAGTGCTTTACTGGGCGTTCGTTTCTGATTATGATCCTAATACAATTGCGGCAACTGTTACTACTAATTTAAAAATGAAAATTGGATTTATACCAACCCTATTAATAATAGTAATTGTATTCTTAGGATTAATGGTTCTATATGATGATTTTAATGGCGCATCCATTGGAAGAGCTTTAACTTCAATACTTTATACTTCCGTAGGATTTGGTGCTCTTACATTATTAAGAGCTACAGGACTTGAATATATTATATACTTATTTATAATTACTATGCTTACAGATACATTTGCTTATGTATTTGGAAGATTATTTGGTAAACATAAAATGGCTCCAAAGATTAGCCCTAAAAAGACTTGGGAAGGCGCAATTGGTGGTACTATTACGGCTTGCGCAGTAGCCGTATTATTCGCCTTTGTTTATAACCCAATATTCTTGCATAATGATATGTTTTGTATTTTCAATAACAATGGTACATATATGGCTTTCTTTAAATATTTTAATCGAGTACAGGCTGTATGCTTTGTTATTGTAATTACAATAATTGGCTCTATTATGGGTCAAATAGGAGATTTGGTTGCTTCAAAGTTTAAGCGAACATATGAAATTAAAGATTTCTCTGATATATTCCCAGGACATGGTGGAGTATTAGATAGATTTGATTCAGCTATTTATTGTGGAATGTTCTTGTGGGCATTATTCTTAATATTCAATAATTTAGTTCAAATATTTTCATAAATTTAATATAAACGTCCTATGGGGCGTTTTTTCTTAATAAATAAATAAAAAATATGATATACTAATAAATGTAAAAATGTTAAGGAGAAAAACCTATGAAGGATTTATATATATTAGGTTCAACAGGATCTATTGGTAGTCAAACCCTAGATATTGTAAGATTAAACCCAGATAAGTTTAGGGTTGTTGCGATGTCTATGGGCAGAGATATAGAAAAATCTATAAAATTAATTGAAGAATTTAAACCAGAACTTGTATGTTTTAGAGAGCGTGTTAATGTATGTCTTTCATATAACCCTAAAATAGTATATGGAGATTTAGGTTTATTAGAGGTTGCAAGATATAAATCAAAAAATCCTGGCCTTGTAGTAAATGCACTTGTAGGTCATGCGGGATTAAAGCCTACAATTGAGGCAATAAATGCGCTAAACGATGTAGCACTTGCGAATAAGGAAACTCTTGTAATGGCAGGATTTATTGTAATGCCACTCGCAAGAAAAAATAATGTAAAAATATTCCCTATAGATTCAGAACATAGCGCTATATGGCAATGCATTAGAGGAGAGAAACATGAAGATATTAAATCTTTAATTATTACAGCTTCTGGTGGATCATTTAGAGATTTGAGTCGTAAAGATTTAGAGAACGTTACATTAGAAGATGCATTAAACCATCCAAATTGGAGTATGGGTAAGAAAATTACTATTGATAGTGCTACTATGATGAATAAGGGATTTGAAGTAATAGAAGCACATTATTTATTTGATATAGATGCTTGTAATATTAAGACTGTATTACATAGACAATCTATTGTGCATTCTTTAGTAGAATTTAATGACCTTTCAGTGAAAGCAGTACTTGCTTCCCCTGATATGCGTATGCCTATATTATACGCATTAAGTTATCCAGAACATTTAAATTATAGTGGTAAACCATTAGTACTAGAGGATATATATAAGCTTACATTTGAAAGCCTATCACATGAAAGATATAAATGCTTAGAGTATGCATATATAGCATTAAAGAAGGGTGGATTATATCCATGTGTACTAAATGCTGCAAATGAAGCTGCAGTAATGCTTTTTATTAACGGTAAAATAAAGTTTTTAGATATTGAGAATATTATTTATAATGAAATATCAAAAGATTATTATAAAGATAATATTACAATAGATGATATTATAAAAACAGATCAAGAGATTCAAGAACGTATTACAAAGGAATGGAGTAAGTAAGGAATGGTTTTAGTAAAGATAATTGTATTTATACTAGTCCTTTCTATAATTATATGTATTCATGAATTAGGCCATTTTTTAACTGCTAAAAAATTTGGTGTATTATGTCATGAATTTTCGCTAGGTATGGGACCTGCGTTATATAAGAAAAAGAAGGGTGAAACTACATATGCTATAAGAGCTATACCTATAGGTGGTTATGTATCTATGGCAGGTGAACAATTTACAGAGGATATTGTACGCCCTGGTGATTCAATTGGGTTAAATATTAAGAATGGTGAAGCATATGAAATAATTCTTGATGATAAGACTGTATGTGATGTACGTGGTAGAGTTATTAAAAGAGAACTTTATTCGCGTCATGGAGAACCACTTGAAATAGAATTATGCCTTGATAATTCAGTTAGGGATGAAGATTTAGCAAGTCAAACTGGTACATCATACGCAGTTTTAGAGGATGCGTTTATTGTTGATGGTAAATCAAGAATACAACTAGCTCCATTTAAACGTTGCCTTGAATCTAAAAAGTGTTGGCAAAGATTTTTAGTAATGTTTGCAGGACCATTTATGAATATGGTTCTTGCGATGTTTATTTACCTATTATGCCATATTATTCAAGGTACTCCAATGTATCAATCTACAACTATTGGAGAAGTATCAAGCACATATCCATCATACTCAGTATTAGAAGAGGGAGATAAGATTTTATCTGTAAATGGAGAAAGTGTATCTTCTTGGTATGATTTTAAAAATGAAATGAATAAGTGTGTAGATAATGGAATATTAAATATAACACTTGAAATTTCACGAGATGGAGCAGTTAAAACTACTTCTATAAAAGCTGATGTATTTATAAATTCTATTGGTATTTCAAATTATATTACTAAGGATTCAACATATTATAATGAGGCTTTATTTACAGATACACCATTATATAGTGGCGCTGTTGTAGGTTCTGTAGGACTTAGATATAAAGATGAAGTATCATCAGATGATACTCAAATATCTACAGGAGATATTATTACCGCAATCAATATATATGACCACGGGGCATCATATGATGAGGCTAATTGGAAAGATATTACAAATTGGAGCGATTTGATTATTGCGCTTAAAGATTTAGATGTATCAAATATTTATTTTAGATATTTAGATGTTTCTAAAAATGAAGATGGAACATTTACATACACAGAAAGAGATACATATAAAGACGAACAAAGAGTTGAATCATATGGTAATGAAGTATTAGAATCTCAACAAGTTGATAAAATAAAAATAGTACTTGGTGTATCCCCTAGGTATCATCATAATCTATTTGAATCAATTAAAGCTGCTGGACAAAACTTCTGGGAGGATTTCACATTAATATTTAATACATTAAAGATATTAATTCATCCATCAGGAGTAAGACAAGTAGGAGTTCAAAATCTATCTGGTGTTGTAGGAATTTACTCAATGGTAGGAAGTTATCTTGAAGCAGGTATATTAGCATTATTGTTGTTTATGGCATTACTATCTGTAAATATAGGTGTTATGAATTTACTTCCAATACCAGCACTTGATGGAGGAAGAATATTATTTGTTTTAATTGAAGCTATAATTCATAAACCATTAAATAGAAAAGTAGAAGCGATGATTAATAATATAATGTTTGTACTATTAATGATATTTATGGTTTATATACTTTATAACGATATAACAAGACTTGTAAAATAAATAGTTTATAAAAGGTGGATTAAATTAAAAATCCACTTTTTTTTAATTAAAATATTAAACGATTGTTAGAACAGTTTAATATTTAAATCATCGTGAATATATTTTGTTTAATTAGATATAAGAAATTGTATGGTATAATTAAATTAAGGATATAGAAGCATAAATTGTGGGGGAATATAAATGGAAGATTTATTTTTAACGAATTATAGTGAAAAAACATTTTTAGATAAATTAAAAGAATCTTTAGAAAAATGTAATTCGTTTTCTTTTTCAGTAAGTTTTATTAAGAAAGCAGGATTAGTTCTTTTTGAACACATTTTAGAGGAAGCACTAATTAGGGGCGTAAAGGGTAGAATTATTACTTCAACATATCAAAATTTTACAGATATCGCATCATTAAGAACATTTATGCACTTGATGGATAACTATCCAAACTTTGAATGTCATTTAGATATTAATTGTTTTGGTGATAATGGATTCCATTCAAAGGGATATTTGTTTGAATATGATAAATCTTCTGAATTTATAGTAGGTTCTACTAATATAACAAGATTTGCACTTCTAAAAAATATTGAATGGAATGTATCTTTAACATCAAATGAAAATATGAATTCTAAAGCTGAAGCTTATAAAGAGTTTGATGAATTATGGAATAAAACATTAAAATTATCGAGCGAATTAATTAAAAAATATCAAATGCAACTAGATTACGCAATTGATAAATGGGATATGGATTTCTTTGATCCAATAGAAGATAAGGTAAAACCTAATTCAATGCAAAGAAAAGCGTTAAAAGAATTAAGAAGATATAGAGATATGGGAGTTTCAAAAGCTTTAGTTGTATCCGCAACGGGTTCTGGAAAAACATATCTTGCAGCTTTTGACGCAAGAAATTATGATGCGAAAAGAGTTTTATTTGTCGTTCATAGGGATAAAATATTAGAAGACGCAAAAGATACTTTTATGAAAGTCTTTGGACCAGAAAAAACTTATGGGTTATATGTAGGTAAGAATAAAGATATAGATGCAGACTTTGTATTTGCGTCGAATAAAATGTTAGCTTCGCATTTAACTGATTTCTTACCAAATGAATTTGATTATATAGTGATTGATGAATGTCATCATGCGGCTGCCAATACATATAGAGCTATAATGAATTATTTTAAGCCAGGATTTATGTTAGGAATTACCGCAACTCCTGAAAGAATGGATAATCAAGATGTTTTCGAAATGTTTGATAAAAATGTTCCTTATGAATTAAGACTCAGGGATGCGATTATTAATGATTTAGTTGTACCATTTCACTATTATGGAATAAGAGATAAAATAGTTGATTATAGTTTTAATGATAATGCTAAAATATCAAGAGAAATAGCCAAAGTCGAAAACATTGAATTTATAAAAAGTGAAATAGAAAAACATAGGGTAGCAGGTAAACTTAAAGCTTTAGCTTTTTGTACTTCAATACAACATGCCAAACTTATGGCAGATGAACTAGAAGATGTAGGCTTTAACGCAATTGCGTTAACTGGATCATCTGATTTAGGACAAAGAATAAAAGCTTTTAATGACCTACAAGATGATAATAATCCACTTGAAATTATATGCGCTATAGATATATTAAATGAAGGTATTGATATTCCAGGTGTTAATATGGTCTTATTTTTAAGACCTACTGAATCATCAACTATTTTCTTACAACAACTTGGTCGTGGTCTTCGTAAGGCTGAAGGAAAACAATATGTTACAGTATTAGATTTTATCGGTAACAATTATGATAGATCTATTCAAATTGCAATGGCACTTGGATCTTTAGGACAATCAAGTATTATTGAAAAACCATATTTAATGGATTTGATAAGAAATGATTTTAACGCTTTAAAAATACCAGGAGTTTTAATAAACATTGATGAACTTTCTAAAGAAGATATTATAACTTACCTTTCAAATTGTAATTTTAATAGAAAAGATTTCTTAATTAAAGATTATGAGAATTTTAAAAAGTATTTGAAAAAAGAAACATACCCTTTGCATATGGACTTTTTAAACAATGATGTCGCACCTGACTTATTAAGATTAATGAAATCAAAAATCAATGGTAAAAATAGAAGTTATTATACATTCTTAAAGAAAATTGGTGAGAATACATTACCTATATTTTCAAACGAACAAATAAGTATTTTAGATACATTATCTGAATATTTACCTTTAGTAAGAGTTGATGAATATATAATTGTTAATCAATTAATAAACGATAACAAAATTGATTTAGAAAGTTTAATAGGATTTAATTCTAAAGTAAGTATTGATACGCTAAAACATGCATATAATCATTTATTAAAGAATAGAATAATTGATTCAGATAACAAATTATTATCAGATATTAATGATTCATTTAAAATATTTATAAATGATTTATTAATGTATGGATTAGAGAGATATGATATAGAGATAGGTGAATATAGTACTGATTTTAAATTATATGCAAATTATTATTCTGAACAAATTCAACTATTAAAGCTTCAAAGCTATTCTCCATATATGAGAGGAACCGAATTTGATTTAGAAAATAAAAAGACATATTGTTATGTAACTCTGCATAAGGATGCAAGTAAAAATGAAAGACTAAAATATAAAGATAAATTTTTATCTCCTAATACATTTCAATGGGAAAGTGTTAAAAACACAACAATAAATAAAGGCGATGGGCCTAAATTAATTAACACGAAAGAAGTATATTTATTTATAAGAAAAATCAAAGAAGAAGATGGTGTTGTACTACCATTTACTTATTTTGGTAAAGGGCATTTTATAAACCAAAGAACATCATATACAAAAGAATATGATGAAGATACAAATAGTATTTTAGAATATCCAACACTCTTGTTTGATATTGTATTAGATAGTGAAGTGCCAGAAGAATATTGGTTTGATTTTGATATAGAAGATAAA
The DNA here is from genome assembly GCA_964544095.1 of uncultured Anaeroplasmataceae bacterium. Lineage (GTDB taxonomy): Bacteria > Bacillota_I > Bacilli_A > Acholeplasmatales > Anaeroplasmataceae > UBA3206. The sequence continues at coordinate 20,722 of CAZJAM010000014.1, forward strand.
GGAAACTAATTAATGAAAAATATAGAAGTTGTTTGTGCCATAATTTTTAATGAAAATGATGAAGTATTTTGTTGTAGAAGAGGACCTGGTAGAGCGCTAGAAGGCTTTTATGAATTTCCTGGTGGTAAGGTTGAGAAAAACGAAACAAATGAAGAAGCAATCATAAGAGAAATAAAAGAAGAATTAAATACAATAATAAAACCAGTAAAATATATCGGAAAAGTTTATCAGGAATATAAAAATATAGATAATCCTTATAGTATTGTGATGTATGCATATAAGTGTGTTATTGTTAAAGGAGAATTAGAATTAAGAGAACATACTGATAAATTATGGGTTAAAAAAGATAAATTAAAAGAGATAAAATTTGCAGAAGCAGATATCCAATTTATTGATATGTTATAAATTAAATAAAAAATATAAGAAACAAGAGGTGATTAAAATGGTGAAAATTTTATATGGAAATATTATATTTACGAGTACTTCTAAGAAATTTGATATTTATGAAAATAGTTATTTAGTATCAAAGAATGGAATAATTAAAGGTATTTATAAAACATTACCTAAAGAATTTGAAAATGTAGAAGTTGATAATTATAAGGATAAAATAATTATTCCAGGACTTATTGATTTACATGTCCATGCCCCTCAATATGCATTTAGAGGTCTTGAAATGGATAAGGAATTAATAGATTGGCTTAATTCTAATACTTTTCCTGAAGAGGCAAAATATAAAAATATAGATTATGCAATTAAAGCTTATGATATATTTGCAAATGATTTACTACATAGTTTTACTACAAGAGCCTCTATTTTTGCGACTATTCATAAAGACGCAACAATAAATTTAATGGACAAGCTAGATAAAACAGGTCTTATAACTATGGTTGGAAAAGTTAACATGGATAGAAATTGCCCAGATTATTTAAAAGAAGATACTAATGAATCTTATTTAAATACAATTGCTTTTATAGAAGAGGCTATCAAGAAGAATTATAAAAACACAACACCAATATTAACACCAAGGTTTATTCCATCTTGTAGTGATTTATTATTAGACAAATTAAAAGAAATTGAAGAAAAATATAAGCTGCCTATTCAATCACATTTATCTGAGAATTTAAGTGAAATAGAATGGGTTAAAGAATTATGCCCTAATGCTAAAACATACGCAGATGCATATAATATGCATGGCCTATTTGGAGGAAATTATAAAACTCTTATGGCACACTGTGTATATTCTAGTGATCTGGAATTAAAATTAATAAAAGATAATCATGTATATATAGTACATTGCCCTGAATCTAATACAAATCTTAGAAGTGGTATAGCACCTATTAGAAAATATTTAGATTTAAATTTAAATGTTGGACTTGGTAGTGATGTTGCAGGAGGTACTACACTTAATATGTTTAAGTCTATAGAAGAATGTGTAAAGTGCAGTAAACTTAGATGGAGAGTTGTAGATTCAAAATATAAATTTTTAAATGAAGCTGAAGCGTTCTATCTAGCTACTAAAAAAGGTGGTTCGTTCTTTGGCAATGTTGGATCATTTGAAGAAGGGTATGAACTTGATGCGGTAGTTATTGATGATTCAAAAATTAAAAGACCAAGTGATATATCTCTAGAGAATAGAATTGTTGGCGCAATATATTTATCAAATCAAATTGATGTGGTTGCGAAATACGTTAAAGGAAATAAAGTATTATAGAAATAATAAATAATTAATACAAAGCGAATTTGGTGGTAAATAAAGGAAATGTTATTTATCATGAATTCGCTTTTATATTAATAAATAAAAATTTTAATTATTTTACACTTTACTCTTGACAAAGCCCATTATTATTATTATTATTGGGTGGACGAAGGAGAGTTTACTAATGCGCATAATCCTTTAATCCTCCCAAAATCATAGGAGGAAAAGGTAATGAAAAAGATTAAATTAATATTAGCTCTATGTGCTATATTAATAATATCAATTTTTAGTGTATCTAAGGGATATGCTAAGGAATTAACAAACAATAATAAGAATACTTGGCTTGGTAAAACAATTAATGTCATTACATCAGAAAAGTATTCTGATATGGCACCATCAGGTGTTTTGGATGAAGAATATTATGATAATTTAAAATATATGGAAAATAAATTATCAAAATATTCTAAATGTAATTATTATAGTGGAACTAGTGCCACTACAATCAGAAAGAAATTTAATTCTGACTACCAAATTGAATGTTCTCTGGATGGGGCTCAAGTTTATGGCTTTACTCTAGGTGCAAATCAAAGATTTTCATGGGAAGATACTAGCATTGAAAGTACATACGCGGAAAGATCATACTTAGAGTTTATAGGAGAAGTTGATATAGCTTCATTTTATATACAAAATGTATATTCGAAGTTATCTGATTTTAAAAATAATTTATCAGAAAATTATTTAAAAGAATTAGATATGTTAGCGAATAATGAAATTACATATGATCAATTTTTTGAAACTAATGGAACTCATTTGATAGCTAATTATACTATAGGAGATAGACTATATTGTGAATCGTGTGTCGCTACAAATGAAATTCTTTTAGAAGAAAGTTTCACACAAAATTTATATCAAAGTATATCTGCAAAATATAGTGATATTAGTTCAACTGTTGAAAATAAATCAACTATATTAAATGAATATAATTTAAGCGAAAAAGAGACACACATATCTTCTGCATCTTGTTGTGCCTCAGGAAAAGTGATTTTTAATAACGATGGATTTAGAATAAATGAATCTATTGAACAATGGATTGATTATGTAAATGATTCTAATTTTGAGAGTAATGCGACTATTGTATCTTATAATCAAAATGGATTGATTCCAATTTGGGAATTTTTGCCAGAGAATTCTCCTGTAAGCAAGGCTAGTATGAAGAGTGCATATGTTGATTATGCAAGAAAAAATGGAATAACATATGATGATTCAAATAGCGATTATGTATATGGAAATATTACAGGTAATAAAACTTTAAGAGACGCTAAAACTAAAATAACTGATTGTGATAGATTTGATAATACTATAGATACATTTAGTATTGATACTAAATATGGTTTTGATTTAATAAAATCTAATTATAAACAAATAGATTTTGTTATTACATTTGATGTTTATAGAACTAATAAAGGTACTAGATATGTTTATCTATATAATCAATCAGATATTAATGAAAGAAAATATAACGAATATTTAGCTTATTCAACTGATATATCTAGTAAGAAAAAGAAATGGTTAGATAATGTTACTGTTAGTTTTTCTGTTCCTATAGAACAAATAGATAGTCTAGATTTTGGACTAGTATGGCGAGCAAGTGGCTTTTGGTCTGATAAATGGTGGAATAAAAATATAAGGGTATCATATACATTATTAAAAAAATAGGAGAGCCTTAATTTATGATAGAGCTTAAAAAGATTACAAAGAAATACAAAAAAACTAAATATAATGAAGAAAAAATAGCTTTATCAAATATTGAATATTGTTTTCCTGATAGTGGCTTATTTTATATTACTGGTAAGTCAGGTTCAGGTAAATCAACTTTATTAAATATTATATCTGGAATAGATACAACATTTAGTGGTGATGTATTAGTTGATGGTAAATCAACTAAAAGCTTCTCATATAGTGAAATGGAATATTATAGAAGTAGTTATATAGGATATGTTTTCCAAGATTTTAATTTATTAACTGATCTTACACCTTATGAAAATGTTAAATTAGGTTATGAAGTATCTTCTAATAATAATGTTAATGAAATAGATAATGTATTTAGTGAGTTAGACATAGAAGATTTAAAAAATAGGAGAATAAAAGATTTATCTGGTGGTGAAAAACAACGAATTGCCATCGCAAGAGCTTTAGTTAAAAATCCAAAAGTAATAATTGCGGATGAACCTACTGGTTCATTAGATCCAATAAATAGCGATATAATTATGAGCTTATTATATAAAATATCAAAAACTAGACTTGTAATTGTAGTAACTCATAACATAGATTTTTTAGATAAATATGAATCTGTGTCTTTAAGTTTAAATAATGGCGTACTTGAATCAAAGTCAAGAATAGAAGAAAATACCAATAAGTTTTTAGCTGAAAAGAGTAGAGGATTATCTAAGAATTTGATATGTAGAATGGGATTTTCAATTTTATTCCGTAAAAAAATAACATTATTCTTATCTTTATTATTTATTATATTATCTTGTCTTTGTTTCTCTATATCATTAAGTGGTATGAATTATAAAGAAGCAGATGTTGCGTTTAATACAACCGTTAAATACGATGATTTTATTGTTATGAAAAGAGGTTCATCATTTGAAAATGATTCTCTATTTGATGAAGAGGCTAATAGTATTTTAGAATCATATAATAAAAAAGGAATTAATAGATTTAATGTATCTGATATTGCGACTTCTAGTGATGTAAACATTAGTAGTTATTATCTAAATTGCAATATATATTCTGGAATGGAAAATTCAGAAATTTATGCGTTCAATTATGAGGAATCAAGGGAACTGTTTGATTTAAAAATAATTAATGGTTCTATTCCTTCAACGGATAATGAAATTGTTATCAGTGATTTAGTTGCGGAATTCTTTGTACTGATGGATTATAAATATGATGGGACTAGCAAATATATTGATTCTTATGATGATATTATAGGATTGAATCTTTTTGGTTATACGATAAGTGGTGTTGTATCAACAATTCAAAGTGATTCATACATAAATTATTATAAAAATCATAGAACTGATTATTCCCCTGAAGAAGAGCAATTATATTCAAAGTTTGGATGTGGATTTTCTATTTTTACTAAAAAGTCATTATACGAAAATAAAAATGTTGTCTTAGAGTTTGATTATCTATACAAAACTTATAATCTTACATATGGCGATGATTGTAAGACTAGAAAAGATTTTAAAGAAAATGTTATATATTTGCCTTCTTGTGATTCATCATCAAAAGGTATGATATTAAATATTGATTATGCCTCAAAAATTATATATGGTAAAGAATACGAAGAAGAAATTAGTTATAAATATGAAACATATAGAAACTCATCTTATTATGATTCTTTATCTGATTCTGAATTAGAGGATTATGTAAGAAATGGAATAACAAATTCTATTGTTGACCAATTTTCATCAGGATTCGCTATTGATATGTATCCTCAAGGCGAAAAGGATAATTGGAGTTGTCCATCGTACCAGTTTATTCAGAAAGTTATAGGAATATCATCTGATACCTCATCAAATGTTATGTTATATATAGATGATACAGAAATAGAAGATGAACTTAAAAAAATGTCTTCATATAATAATGTTGATGCAATTTATACTGATGTAGATAAAAGTAAAAATACAAAACAATATTTTAATTATTTATATACAAACTCTACTAATCTTTATAATAATGAGATATTTTATTATTTATCTAACGAAGTAGTTGAAAATTTATATGATTGCCGTGATATGTTTAATGCGCTAAAGATTATCTTTACAGCTCTAGCATTAATATTTGTTTCAATAGCTATGTTTATTGTGTATAAATATATAAGCGATTCTATTATGTATAAGATACAAGATATTGGTGTATTAAAAGCTATAGGTGTGTCTAATAAAGATGTAATAAAGATATTTAGCATACAAAATATTTTTATAAGCTTATTTACTTGTCTATTTACTATGCCGCTCCAATACTTGGGAATTTATTTGATAAATAATATCACATCTAAAATTTATAATATTAAGGACTATTTTGTTAAAGCTTATAGTATAGGTGTAATTAATTATATATTTGTAATTATTATTGCAGTATTTATACCATTAATTGTATCATTATATCCTATAGAAAAGTGCAGAAGAAAAAGTCCTAAAGATATTTTATCTAATAATTAAATTAATATTGACATGGCTTCTACTAATATATGAAGTCATGTCTTTTTTTAAATTTCAATTAACAAACATAAAAAAATTTAAAATTATCCCTTGACAACAAGAGTTCTAAAGAGTAATATATAAAAGGCTGCTGAAAAAGCAGAGACTGCTAATAAAACAAACAAAAAATATGAAAATAGTTGTTGACAATAGAAGTTATTAGTGGTAATATAATAGAGCACGACTGAGAAATCAGAAAGTGTTAGGTCTTTGAAAACTGAATAATGATACAAACCAAGCGAATTATCGAATTTAAAG
>CAZJAM010000015.1:0-25796 GCA_964544095.1 uncultured Anaeroplasmataceae bacterium
AATAGTATCTATAATTGCAGGAGTCATTTTAGCCATAACTTTAGTTTTTGTTTTCTATGATAAAAAGACTGAAATATGTATAGAATCATCATATAATGATGTAAAATTATCACTTGGAAAAACTAAAATTAAAGAAATGTATACAACAGGTTCACATAGGTATGATAATTGTCATGTATATTCTATATCTGATGCATATGAATTTTATGAAAGTAATATAAAGACATCCGAGTATTATAATTCTAAATTAACTTTTTATGATACTTCCGATAATGTTTATGGATATTTAGTTAAAGATTATGTGGCATTTGAATATTATGTTACAGATGATGTACTAATGCTTAGAACAATGGTTAAGGAATATGAAATTGATACAGACCTTTATATGATACTTTGTGATGTTGGAAATTTTATAACTACAAAAAATCAAGGAATAGAATATGATGGCTATTATCAATGGCATATTTTTAGTACCACAGGTATTCTTAAATACGATGACATTATAGAACTATATAAATGTATGAACCAAGATATGGTAAAAATTGAAGATGATGCGATATATTTAAAAGGTTATGATTATGATATGAATATATCAGATGATTATATCGTAAAGATTGTAAATATAGATGGTTATGGTTATGGATATGCAATAGAAGCATAATATAAAAATATTATTTATTTTTTCAATGTTAATTTTTAGAAAAACGGATTTATAAAAATATATTCTTAATTCTTTAAAATGCTACAAAAATATAAATGAATGTGATATACTAACAAAGAAGTTTTTTATAAATGGAGATTATATATATGAAAGCTAGTCAAATGTTAATTAACACATTAAGAGAAGCTCCTAATGAGGCTAAAATCGATTCTCATATTTTATTATTACGTAGTGGAATGCTTCGTAATATGGTATCAGGTATCTATAACTATATGCCACTAGGACTTAGAACATTGAAGAAAATAGAAGATATTATAAGAGATGAAATGGATAAATCTGGAGCACAAGAAATTTTATGCTCTGCAATTCAGCCAAAGGAACTTTGGGTTGAATCAGGAAGATGGATGAAATATGGTCCAGAGTTAATGAGACTTAAAGATAGACATGACCGTGAATTTTGCCTAGGACCTACTCATGAGGAGGTATTTACTGATATTGTAAGAAATACAGTAAAGTCACCAAAACAACTTCCTATAACACTATATCAAATTCAAACAAAATATCGTGATGAATTTAGACCAAGATTTGGTTTAATAAGATCAAGAGAATTTATTATGAAAGATGCTTATTCGTTTGATAAGGATGTAGAAGGTCTTGAGAAGAATTATCAATTAATGTATGATACATACACAAATATTTTCACAAGATTACATCTACATTTTCAACCAGTTTTAGCTGATACAGGAAATATTGGTGGAAATGGTTCTCACCAATTTATGGCATTATCAGATATTGGTGAATCAACTATAATTTATAATGATGAATCAGGATATGCTGCAGACCAAGAAAAAGCTACATCTAAGCTTGATGGATATATGGGACATGATGAGGCTCCTATAGAGAAGATTCATACACCAGCCCATGGTACAATTGATGAATTAGTAGATTTACTTAATGAAGATAAAAAGAATCTTTCTAAAACTATGGTTTACCATGACTTTATGAACGAGAAGTTTATTATAGCTATGGTAAGAGCTGATAAGGATGTTAATTTAATTAAACTTGTAAATGAGTCAGGTTCAAATGAGAATTATTTAAAACTTGCGACTGATGAAGAAATTCAATCTCTTGGACTTGTAAAGGGATTTATTGGACCAGTTGGAATTGATAATAGGTTTGATATTTATGTTGATGAAGAACTCTCTTCTATGAATGGATTCCTTGTAGGAGCTAACGAAGTAGATTATCATTTAACAAATGTAAAATATGGCCGTGATTTTAAAGGTAAAGTTTGTGATTTAAGACTTGTAACTGAAGGAGACTTAGATCCAATTTCAGGACAGCCTTTAAAACAAGCTCGTGGAATTGAAGTAGGTCAAATATTTAAGCTTCAAACTAAATATAGTGAAGCTATGGGATGTACTTATGTTGATGAATTTGGTAAGAATGTTCCAATGGTAATGGGATGTTATGGTATTGGTGTTACACGTACTCTTCAATCAATTGTTGAACAATATCATGATGAAGCTGGAATTAAGTGGCCTATAAATGTTGCGCCATATCATTGTGCAGTAGTTCCCGTTAAGTATGAAGATGAGACTCAAGGTGCTTTAGCTAATACTATATATGAGAGTCTTAAGAAAGCGGGAGTTGAAGTAATTCTTGATGACCGTAAAGGTGGCCTTGGAATGAAACTTAAGGACTGGGAACTTATAGGACTTCCATATGATATAATTGTTGGAAAACGCGCAGCTGAAAGTGTTGTAGAACTTGTTGATAGACAAACTCTAGAAAAGACTGAGCTTAGTGTTTTTGATGCGATTAAAGTTGTAGTAGACGCAGTTAATAACATCTAAGTTAATTAAATAGGTATAAGAAAATTACAAATAGGTGGCAAAAACCACCTATTTATTTTGTGTGCTTTTCATAAAAACAGTTGTTTTTACTATACGGAGCATATTCGCCTATAAAATACACCTGTCCGTGTATGGAATACACAATTCTTATATTGATTTTCTAGTATTTACAAAATTATTTTATTTAAAAATATGTGTTGACATTAAAGTCAAATAGCGTTAAAAATAGAGCATGTTTGAAAAGAAATGGAGAAAATAAACATGTCAAGAGTATATAATTTTAGTGCAGGTCCTGCCGTTCTACCTGAAGAAGTTTTAAAAGAGGCACAAAAAGATTTATTAGATTATAAGGGATGCGGAATGTCTGTTATGGAAATGTCACATAGATCTAAGATGTTTGATGACATTATTAAGACAGCTGAAGCAGATTTAAGAAAATTATTAAATATCCCATCAAATTATAAAGTATTATTCCTACAAGGTGGAGGAAGCCAACAATTCGCAATGGTTCCAATGAACTTAATGAAGAATCGTAAGGCTGGATATATCTTAACTGGTCAATGGGCTAAGAAAGCTTATCAAGAGGCTAAGATTTTTGGAGAAGCTGTAGAACTTGCTTCATCTGCTGATAAGACTTTCACATACATTCCAAATTGTGATGATCTTCCTATAACAGATGATATGGATTATGTATATATTTGCCAAAACAATACTATTTATGGTACAAGATATAATAAGCTACCTAATACTAAGGGTAAGGTACTTGTTGCTGACCAATCATCAATGTTCTTATCAGAGCCAGTAGATGTATCTAAATATGGTATCTTATGGGCAGGAGTACAAAAAAATGTAGGACCTGCTGGAATGGTTGTCGCAATCGTTCGTGAAGATTTAATCACTGATGATGTTCTACCTGGAACACCAACAATGCTTAAGTATAAGACTCATGCAGATAATGATTCATTATATAACACACCAAACTGCTGGTGTATCTATATTTGCGGTTTAGTATTCAAGTATTTACTTGCAAATGGTGGACTTGAAGGTGTTAAGAAGAGAAACGAAGAGAAGGCTGCAATCCTTTATGATTATCTAGATAATTCTAAATTATTCTTAGGTACTGTAGAGAAAGAATATCGTTCACTTATGAATGTACCATTTATTGTAAATCCAAATGCTGTAGGATCTACAGAAGAGAAGGATGCTTTAGAGGCTAAGTTTATTAAGGAAGCTAAGGCTGCAGGTCTTGAAAATCTTAAGGGACATAGAACAGTTGGAGGAATGCGTGCATCTATATATAACGCAATGCCAAAGGCTGGAGTTGAAGCTTTAGTTGAATTCATGAAGAAGTTTGAAGCTGAAAATTTAAAGAAGTAAGTTTAAAAGGAGAAATTTAAAATGACAAATATTAAATGTTTAAATGCCATTTCTAAAGTTGGTTTAGGAGTACTTACAAATGATTATAATCTTGTTGAGGATTATGAAGAGGCTGATGCAGTACTTGTACGTAGCCAAGATATGAAAGAAATGGATTTAGGAAATAGACTTGTTTGTGTTGCACGTGCAGGAGCTGGAGTTAATAATATTCCTCTTGATAAGTGCGCAGAAAAGGGTATTGTAGTATTCAATACTCCAGGAGCTAACGCTAATGCAGTTAAAGAGCTTGTAATTTCAGGAATGCTTCTTGCATCTCGTGATATTATAGGTGGATCTAACTGGGTTCTTGCAAACAAGGATGATGAAAATATAGCTAAAACTCAAGAAAAAGCTAAGAAAGCATTTGCTGGAAATGAAATTCTAGGTAAAAAGCTTGGAGTTATAGGACTTGGAGCTATTGGAGTTTTAGTTGCTAACGCAGCAGTAGCCCTAGGTATGGATGTTTATGGATGTGATCCATACTTATCTGTACAAAATGCTTTAAACCTTGATTCAAAGGTTACAATCGTTAAGACTAACGATGAAATATTTAAGACATGTGATTTTATAACAATTCATGTTCCATTAATGGATGCAACTAAGGGATTAATTTCTAAGGCTGCAATTGATGAAATGAAGGATGGGGTTGTAATTCTTAACTTTGCACGTGACCTTCTTGCAGATGAAAAGGCAATTCTTGAGGCAATTGAGGATGGTAAGGTAAAGAGATATGTAACAGATTTCGCTAACCCTACAACTGCAGGAGCTAAGGGTGTAATTTCTACACCTCACCTTGGTGCTTCAACTGAAGAAGCTGAAGATAATTGCGCTAAGATGGCTGCATATGAAATTATGGATTATATGGAAAATGGTAATATTAAGAATTCAGTAAATTACCCAGCAGTTGATGCAGGAGTATGCGCTGATAATGCTCGTATTACAATTTGCCATAAGAATGTTCCAAATATGGTTGCACAATTTACAACAGTACTTGGAGAAGATAATATAAATATCTCTAACATGGTTAATAAATCACGTGGAGATTATGCTTATACAATTCTTGATGTTGATAAAGCTGATGATGCAGTAGTTAATAAGCTTAATAGCATTGAAAATGTATTTAAGGCAAGAGTTATCAAAAAGTAGATAGGAGCTTATTATGATTAAAATTGGTATGCCACAACTTTATGAATATGATACGATTGAAGATAATCTTATACTTTGTCAAAAATTAGGACTTGACTTTATAGAACTTAACCTGAATTTTGGTTATTGTCGTAAAGAAATGGAAGAAGGAACTGTAGCCTCTTTATTAAAAAAATATAATGTTGAAGCGACACTTCATTTCTATGACGAAGCAGATATGGGTTCGTATCAAGAAGTTGTTGATGCATATTTAATTCACCTAGAAAGATATGCTACTTTAGGTGAAGGCTATATTAAACAAATCAATATGCATTTAATTCCAGGACCAGTTGTAACTATTTCTGGAGTTAAAAATTACATATATGAAAAAGAATATGATGAATATATAGAAAGACTTGTTACTAACTTTAAAAAAGCAGAAGCTATATGTGCTAAGCATAATATAAAGATGGTAATTGAAAATACTGATAATATTCCATCATATACTACAAAGACATATCATGATTTACTAAAGAATAATTTTAAGTTCTGTTATGATATAGGACATGACCATCTATCAAATGATATTGTTTGGAATTTACTTAAGGAAATTGATCTTCCATTTAATGAATTCCATATTCATGATGCACGTGATAGAAAGAAATGCCACCTAGCTTTAGGAGATGGAGTTCTTGATGTGGCTAAGTTTAAGCGACTTGCTGAAAAGAATAATGCATATGTAGTATTAGAGGTTAAACAATCAGCTGACTTATATGTATCAGTTCCTAAATTTAAGGAAATGTAATAAAGACGCTTCGGCGTCTTTTTTGTTGAATTAAAATTAAATTATGATAAAATATTTTTGGTGATTAAAAATGGCAGAAGATAGAAGATTTCATAATAGATTTAGAAATAAAAAGAAGGATAAGCCTGTTATGCAAAAAGAAGTTAAAAAACAAAGTGTAAAAACTAATACTTTAGTTGATCCTAATGCGCCTGAAAGACTTCAAAAATTTATGGCAGAATGTGGAGTTGCATCTCGTCGTAAATGTGAAGAATTAATATTAAATGGTAAGGTTATGGTTAATGGTGAGGTTGTAAAAGTTTTAGGAACTAAAGTTTCTAAAAAAGATCTTGTTGTTGTAGATGGACATCCTTTAGTTAAAGAAGAAAAAGTATATTATGCACTATATAAACCAGTTGGATATCTTACTGCTAATTCAGATGATAGAGATAGAAAAACTATTATGGATTTGATTCTTCCACAAGATTTGAAGAAACAACGAATTTATCATGTAGGACGTCTTGATTATGATACATCTGGTCTACTTTTATTGACTAATGATGGAGAACTTGCTAATAAGCTTTTGAAATCAGATAATTTTGTATCGAAAACTTATGTAGCACGTGTTAAAGGAATTTTTAATGAAGCTGCAATGATTAAACTTACTCGTGGAGTTGTAATAGAAGGTATTAAAACTAAGCGAGCTAAAGTTGAAATTATTTCAACTGATAAGAAAAATAATTCCTCTCTTGTACGTGTTACTATAACTGAAGGTCGTAATAGACAAATTCGTAAGATGTTTGAGACTGTTGGATATGAGGTAAAGCATTTAAAAAGAGAAGAGTTTGCAGGAATTACTCTTGAAGGACTTGTTGAGGGCTCTTATAGACCTCTATCAATTCACGAAATTAAAGTGTTATATGGTATTAAATAAAGTGGGTTTTAAGCCCATTTTATTTTTTAGTTTTATTGTCATTTTTTTAATATTATGATATAATTTTTTAGAGTAGTAAGGTTTGGTGAAATTATGAGTAATTTTGTAGTAGCCATTGATGGCCCTGCTGGAAGTGGAAAATCTTCTATTTCTGATATAGTTGCAGAAAAATTAGGATTTACACATATTGATACTGGCGCAATGTATCGTGCAGTATGTCTTGAAGCATTAAATAGAGGAATAAATCTTGAAAATGAAGATGAATATACATTCTTAGATGATATTTCGGTTGAAAATGTACTTAAGCATACCTATTTGAACAAAGTAGATGTTTCTAAAGAAATTAGAACACCTATAGTATCTGCAAATGTATCAACAGTGTCTAAAATTAAGGCTGTAAGAGATAAAATGGTAGATTTCCAAAGACAATCAGCTTCTAAAGGTAATGTATTAATGGATGGGCGAGATATTGGCACAGTAGTATTACCAAACGCAAATCTTAAGGTGTTTTTAACTGCATCAGTTAAATGCAGAGCACAAAGAAGATATAAAGAACTTATAGAAAGTGGCGAAGAGGCATCTTTAGAAGAAATAGAGAAACTAATAGCCGAGCGTGACTATAAGGATACAACTAGAAAAATATCACCTCTTAAAAAAGCGGAGGACGCAATAGAGGTAGATACTACTAAAATGACAATAGAAGAAGTATGCAATAAAATAATTAGCATGATTTCTGAAAGGATGAATAATATGGCAGAAGAAAATTTTGAGGAACTTTTAAATGAATCATATAAGGAGTTTAAGGTAGGAGATAAGGTAGAAGGTACTATCGTATCATTTCCTGATGATAAAACAGCTTATGTAGCAATAGATGGTGCATTCACTGAAGGTGTAATTCACTTAGATCACTATGATTTAAATAAATGTGAGAAATTTAGTGATGTAGCAAAAGTAGGAGATAAGATTTCAGCTACTGTTACAAAAGTTGAACAAGATGAATATAATAGAATCTATTTATCACGTCTTGGAGAGGCTAAGAAGGAAGCTGCATCTAAGTTTGCAAGTGATAATGAAGGAAAGCCATTTACTGTAAAAATTACAGCTAAGGTTAATAAGGGATATTTAACTACTGCTAAGCAAGTTAAATTCTTCCTTCCAGAGCGTGACGCAAATGGTGAACTTAAGAAGGGTGACTCTGTTGAAGTAATCTTAATTAATTTCGATGAAGAAAGAGGATCAGGCCTTGTTTCACAAAAAGCTTGCATAAGAGCTAAAGAAGCTGAAGAAAAAGCTTTAGAGTTCTCTAAACTAAATGAAGGAGATATAATCAATGGAGAAATCGCTAAAATTGAGCCATATGGATTATTTGTTCAATTTGGTGCACTTCGTGGACTTATTAGACTTAAAGAATTAAGCCATATTTATATTGAAAATCCAACTTCAAAATATAATGTTGGAGATAAAATAGAGGCTAAGATTATTTCTCTTGATGGTGGAAAAATTGATTTATCAATCAAGGCATTAACAAAAGCGCCTATTGAGCTTTATGCAGAAACTCATAAGGTATCTGATAAAGTTGTGGGAAAGGTTATGCAAAAGCTTCCATTTGGAGTAATTCTTGAACTTGCAGAGCATGTTACAGGACTTCTTCATAAATCAGAGTTTTCATGGAACCCTAATGATAATTTAATGGCTTCTTTAAAGATTGGTGATGAGCTTGAGGTAGCAATTATTACAATTGATACAGAAAAGAATAGAATTGCATTATCAAGAAAAGCATTAATTGATAATCCATGGTCAAGAGTAAATGCATCTAAAGGGGACGTAATTGATGCCAAGGTTTTAGAAGTAACATCTAAAGGACTTAAGATAGAAGCACTTGGTGTAGATGGATTTGTTCCTGTAAAAGATATTAATTTAGAGTCAAATTCATCAAAACTTGATGCATATTATAATGTTGGTGATGAGGTTAAAGCTATTATCACTAAAGTTGAGCCTAAAGAGTGGATATTAATTGCTTCAATTAAGCAATATCAAGATGCTGAAGCTCGTGCTGAATTTGAGAAATATCAAGAGAAAGAAGCAGAAAAGGATATTCCTACAACGATTGGAGATATTCTAAACTCAAAAGAAAACAAGTAATAAGGTGATATTATGCTAGGTAAGGTAGCAATCGTTGGTAGACCAAATGTAGGAAAATCAACACTTTTCAATAGAATAATCGGTACAAGATTATCAATTACAGATGACGAACCAGGTGTTACCCGTGATAGAATTTACTATAAAGCTTCATGGCTTAATAGAGAATTTATGATGATTGATACTGGAGGTATTGAACTTTCAGACCAACCATTTACAACGGAGATTAAAGCCCAAGCTGAAATCGCAATGGAAGAGGCTGACTGTATAATATTTTGTTGTGATTGTAGAAGTGGAGTTACAGATGATGATTTATATGTCGCAAAACTTCTATATAAAACAGATAAACCAATTATTGTTGCGGTAAATAAGGTTGATGATCAAAAGTACCTAGATAATATATATGAATTTTATTCACTAGGTCTTGGAGACCCAATTGCTATTTCTTGTACACAAGGAATTGGAATTGGAGACTTATTAGATAAAGTAATAGAAAAAATTACAGATAAACCAGATGTATCATACGATGATGCGACTACATTTTGTCTTATTGGAAGACCAAATGTAGGAAAATCATCTTTAACTAATACATTGCTTTCTGATGATAGAGTAATTGTATCTCCTATTGCAGGTACTACAAGAGACGCAATAGATACAAAATTTACAGCTTACGGAAAGAACTATGTTGTAATTGATACAGCAGGTCTTCGTAAGAGAGGTAAAATATACGAAAATACCGAAAGATATTCTGTATTAAGAACAGTTGATGCGGTAGGAAGATCGTATGTTGTATTATTACTTCTTGATGCAGAAACTGGTATTATTGAACAAGATACTCATGTAGGACAAATAGTAGAAGAATATAATAGGCCATGTATTATTGTAGTTAATAAATGGGATACTATAAAAAAAGATTCTAAAACAATGGATCAATGGACTAAGGAAATTAGAGAGAAATTTAAATATTTAGATTTCGCTCCAATTGTATTCTTGTCAGCAAAAGAAAGACAAAGAGTTCATACTCTATTCCCATCAATTGATAGAGTATCTGAAGCATATAAGATAAGAGTAAAGACATCTGTATTAAACGATGTGTTTGCAGATGCAATCGCAATGTTCCCACCATCTGAGTGGAATGGAGGAAAGGCAAAGTTTTATTATTGCTCACAGGTTGGCATAGAGCCACCAACATTTGCAATTTTTGTAAATGATCCAAACTTTGTACATTTCTCATATTTGAGATATCTTGAAAATCAATTAAGAAAGAATTTTGACTTTTTCGGTACTCCAATAAAAATAGAGTTAAGAAAAAGAGACTAGAGGTTAAATTTATGAAAATAGGTATTATAGGTGGAGGATCTTGGGGTACAACACTAGCTCAAGCTCTTACAGATAACAATAATCTTGTATTAATTAATGATGTAAATTCTGATTTTGTTAAGAAAATTAATGAAACTCACTTACATCCATTCTTTGACAAGCCTATTCCAGAATCTATTAAAGCTACAACAAATTTAGAAGAAGTTGCAGATTGGTCTGATTATTTAGTGCTATGCGTACCAACTAAATTTATGCGTGGAGTATTAAAAAATCTTTACATGGTTTCAAAAAATAAGAAGACATTAATTAATGTATCAAAAGGTATTGAACCATCTACATCACTTCTTGTATCACAAATAGTAGAACAAGAAATGAAAGAAAAAGTAGAATCATATGTAGTATTATCAGGACCATCACATGCAGAAGAGATGATTGATAGAAAGTTTACTTGCTTAGTATCAGCATCTAAGAATCCTGAGGCTGCAAAGAAGGTTCAATTAATATTTTCAAATGATAAATATGTTAGAGTATATACATCTGATGATGTAGTAGGAGTAGAGACTGGTGGAGCTATTAAAAACGCAATAGCTGTAGTATCAGGTATAGCTACAGGCCTAGGCCTTGGTGAAAACGCAAGAGCTGCTCTTATAACTCGTGGAATTAGAGAAACTATTAAGGTAGTAGAAATACTTGGTGGTAAGACTGAAACAGCATATGGCCTATCAGGAATTGGAGATTTAATTGTTACAGCTTCATCTATGAATTCAAGAAACTTTCAAGCTGGTTTAAGAATTGGTAAAGGTGAAGATTATAAACATGTCTTAGAAACTTCAGCTCAAACAGTAGAAGGAATAAGAACAATTGAAGCTGCACATGAAATTGGTAAACGTTATAATACAGAACTACCTTTAATAGATCTTGCATATTCTGTTTTATTTGAAGGCGTCGATATAAATAATGCGCTTAAAATTCTTCTTAATAGAGATTTAAAAGACGAAAATATTTAAAAAATTATAAGAGCTATAAAAGGCTCTTTTTTTATGAAAAAATATAATTTTCCCTCAAAAAATTGAAAACGATTACATTTTTTGGCAAAAAAAGTGAAAAAAACGCGTGGTTGAGCGTTTTTTCTATTGTTTTTTAATCACTTTTAGACTATAATATAAGTATCTTATAAAAGGAGGAAAAGATTAATATGGCACAAATTAATAAGGCTGAACTAGCAGCACAAGTTGCAGAGGCAACTGAAATTTCAAAGAAGGAAGCAGGAGAGGTAGTTGAGGCAGTTATCGCTGCAGTTACTAAGAATCTTGCAGAAGGAAACGATGTTGTAATCGCTGGACTAGGAAAGTTCGTTGTTCGTGAGAGAGCAGCAAGAACTGGTAAGAACCCTCAAACAGGTGAGAAGATTGAAATCGCCGCTACTAAGGTTCCTGCATTTGTTGCAGCTAAGGCTTTAAAGGACGCTGTAAAGGCTTAATCTTTAAAAGAAAAAATTTAAAATAAGAAGGTGCTTGAAAACAAGTGCCTTTTTATTTACATCAATTTATGGTATATTTTTAAGTGAGGTGATATTCTTTGAATATAGCGATTGTAGGATGCGGAGCATCTGCCCTATTTTTATCTGCAATATTGGATAAAAAATTTAACATAACAATTTTTGAACGTAATAAGAAGATTGCTTCAAAGCTTTTAGCCTCAGGCAATGGAAGATGTAATTTAACAAATATTTATGCATCTCCTAAATGTTATAATAATGAATCTTTTATGGCTAAATTATTTAAAAGAGTATCCGTTGATGATATTTTAAATAAATTTAAAGATTTTGGCTTAGAAACCGTTCAAGATAGTGAGGGAAGAGTATATCCACTATCAAACATTTCTGAGACAGTATTAAATATTTTATTAGATAATATTTCGGCAAAAATTGAATTGAATTATACAGTTGAAACTATTAAAAAAATTAATGGTAAATATAAAATAAATGATTATAATACTTTATTTGATATTGTTATACTTGCCTCGGGTTCATCAGCATCTATAATAGAGTCTAAGCAAAATTTATGTTATAACTACCTAGATTCATTAAATTTAAAGGTTAATAATATAAAACCTTCTCTTGTTGGTTTTAAAACTAAAAATTGTTATAAGGAATTAATTGGCGTTAGAAGTAAAGCTTTAGTCTCTTTATATATTGATGATAAACTAGTACATTGTGAATCTGGTGAAGTAATATTTAAAGACGGGGGAATATCTGGAATAGTTATTATGAATATGTCATCATACTATAATAGATATAATTCTAAAAAAGCTAGAATTGAACTAGATATACTAGAAGGTATTAATCCAATAAATTTAAAAGGTGCCCTAAATCCTAAGATGTATGATACGATAGTAAAATATAATCTTAATCCTCACAATATTGTTTTAGATATAATAGGTACTTATAGTATATCTGACGCTCAAGTTATAAGCGGTGGTGTGGATTTATCTTTTATAGATGACAATTTTAGATTAAAGAATGATAATAATATTTATCTTCTTGGTGAAATGCTTGATATTGACGGATTATGCGGAGGGTATAATTTAACATTCGCATTTATGTCTGCATATATAGTTGGAAGTGAACTAAATGAAAATAAAAATTAATCAATTTAAGGTCTCAATTGATAAGAAAGATATTCCATTAAAATTATTGATTGAAAGAAAATATCATATATTTGAACGTTTTATTAATGACGTTATTATCTCTAAGGAATCAATTGACGCAAGAGATAAAAACAATATATTTTTAGTTTACAATTTAATAGTTGATATAGATTCATCTAAATATGATTTAGTTAAAGATAATAAGTTTATATCAATATATGATGATAAAATTATTGAACTAGATTATCCAAAATATAATAAAGGTGATAGACCGATTATTGTAGGATTTGGTCCTGCAGGAATGTTTGCAGCACTTTATTTATCAAGATGTGGGGCAAAACCTATAATAATAGAAAGAGGATCTAATATAGATGATAGAATTAAGGATGTAGATAATTTCTTAAAAAATAAGAAGTTAAATCCTAATTCTAACATTCAATTTGGAGAAGGAGGAGCTGGAACATTCTCTGATGGAAAGCTTACTACATCCTTAAACGATCCTTTAATACGTTTTATTACAAATGAATTTGTACTTCATGGTGCACCTAAAAATATATTATATGAGGCAATGCCTCATATTGGTACTGACTATCTAAGAAAGGTAGTCAAAAATATAAGACTTGAATGCGAAGGACTTGGAGCTGAATTCTATTTTAATACAACATTTGAGAATTTTAATAAAAATGAAGACAATATTTTATGCCGCCTCTCAAATGGTAAAATTCTTAATACAAAACATCTACTACTTGGATTTGGACATTCGGCAAGGGATACTATAAAGATGTTATATGATAGTGGTGCCTCTATGGAGCCTAAATCATTTTCTATGGGAGTACGTATTGAGCATAAAAGAGAATTTATTAATCACGCACAATATGGAGAATATGCAGATAATCTAAGTCCTGCTTATTATAAATTATCATGCCATTTAGAAAACGGAAGAGGAGTATATACATTTTGTATGTGCCCAGGTGGAGAAGTTATGGCATCCACATCAGAGAATATGACAATAGTTACAAATGGTATGAGTTATTTTGATAGATCAAATACTAATTCTAATTCAGGACTTTTAGTATCTGTTAACCCTATAGATTATTATAAATCTTCACCATTAGACGGAATGTATTATCAAGAAAAATATGAGCATCTTGCCTATATGTGCTCAGAAGATTATAGGGCTCCTGCAAATTTGGTTTCTGAATTCTTATGCGATAAAATCGCTAAAGAGGTAAGAAGTGTTAAACCTACATATCCACATGGAATAGTATTTACAGATCTAAAAAAATGCTTACCAGAATATGTTATTTCGTCCTTAAAGGAAGCATTACCAATTCTTGATAAAAAGCTTCATGGGTTTGCACACCCTGACGCAATTCTTACAGGAATTGAATCACGTTCATCATCCCCAGTTCGTATGATACGTGGTGATAATCGTATGTCTAATATAGAAGGCCTATATCCAATAGGAGAAGGCGCAGGCTATGCTGGTGGTATTACATCAGCTGCTCTTGATGGACTAAAAACTGCAATTATTATAGTAAAATAAAAAAGGAAGATAAAATATGTCATTTATTATGATTAGAAATTTAGAAAAAGAATACAAAGTTAATAAAAAGTCTTTTAAAGCATTAAATGACATAAATTTAGATATAGAAAAAAATGAATTTGTTATGATTTTAGGACCATCAGGTTCAGGTAAATCTACCCTCCTTAATATTATAGGCGGTATGGATATTAAAACGCATGGAAGTGTTATTATAAATGGAGAAGAAATTACTAATTACACTGATAACGAACTAAGAAAATTTCGTAAGGAAAAAATAGGTTTTGTATTTCAATCATATAATTTGATAGAGAATTTAAATGTGCTTGAAAATGTAATGCTTACAGAAAATTATAAAGTAGATGATGCGCTAAAGACTCTAGAAATTTTAGGAATAAAAGATAGGGCTTACTCTTTTCCATCAATGCTTTCAGGAGGAGAGAGACAAAGAGTTAGTATCGCAAGAGCAATTTTGAAAAAACCTCAAATACTACTATGTGATGAACCTACAGGAGCACTTGATAGTAAAAATGGTTTAGAAGTAATGAAAATACTTAAAGATATGAATGATAATGGACAAACTATCATTATGGTTACACATAATACTGAATATGTAAAATATGCCTCAAAAGTTATTAGACTTCGTGATGGAAGTCTAGACTATGAAGGTGACAAGGATTGAATAAAGTTTTAAACAAAAGAATTATAAGAAATATTCGACTTAATATTAAGTCATATATATCCATTATAATTATTTCTTTAATAGCTGTCCTATTTTATACTGGGTTTGAGGCAAATTACCATTATTTATATAATAGAGTTAATAAAGAAATTACAAAATCTAATCTTGCGGATAATTACGTTACAGTTAATTCTTTTGATTCAGGTGACGGAATAAGACTTAAAAATAATTATATTTACGATGTGAATTCTCTCGATTATGTTTGGTCTAATATAGATTATGAAGTAGAAGATATAGAATATAGATTTTATTGTGACGCTTATTATGAAGAGCGTGAACTTTTTATTGTGGCATCTCCAAAGAACAATAAAATGAATGTATATGCGGAAATTACAGAGTCTATGGAAGGTTATTCAAATGGCGAAGGTGTATATGTAACAGAGGCTTTCGCTAAAAAAAGAGAGATTGAAATTGGTGATACTATTGATGTCACAGTTAAAGCGTCACTTAAAGATATTTATTATGATGCTACTCTAGAAGAAGATTTCAAAAATAACGTTAAGCCTGGAATGACTGATATTTATAATGCAGATGAATTTAAAATAAGTTTTACAGTAAATGGATTTATTAAGCATGCGGAAGCAGTTGGTAAAAATGCTTCATCTCCTGGTATAATTTATATGGAAACCAATTTGCTTAAAAAATACATTAATAAAACCATTGAAGATAATTTTAATTTTGATGATGAAACACTTCTTAAATATGAAACAATGGTACTAAATTTAAATTTATATAATCAGTATTTAATAAGAGGAGGAAATCTTTCAAAAATAAGAGAGTATTTTGCATCAAAACCTAGTAATAATATGAATCTTGCAAATCCTATGGATATGCTTCCAACACTATCTATATTACTAGCTGATGTTTTAAACACAAAAACATTTTCTTATATATTCCCTTTAGTATTTTATATATGCGCAATACTTATAGTAATTGCGACAATTTTAAAAGAAATAGATAATGAAGAGGCTAATATAGGTCTTATGAATGCCTTAGGCATTAATAAAAGAACTATAGCTATGCATTATAGTATGTCTACTATAAGCTCAATTTTAATAGGTGGAGTTATAGGGCTAATATTAGGACCTATTGTTATACCACTTGGTATGAATTTAAAATATAATGAATTATATGATTTAGTATCAACTAAAAGCATTTTATATTATCCATCATATATAATAATATTTATAATATTAATTTCTATTGCGTTATTGACATCCCTTATAAAAGTATATGCATATTTAAGAATAAGTCCAAGTGACGCAATGAAGAGGAATAGAGTAGTTAGGGGACATAAATTAAGCTTTAATTTCCTTCCTTTTAAATTTATTCATTTGAAAATGGCATTAAGAAACATTTTTTGGGCACCTTTAAAATCACTTATGGTTATAATTGGAGTCTTAGGTTGTACTGCATTACTTATTGTATCACTTGGCGTTGAAGATACTGTTAAATATGGAATTGATTTAGAGTTAAATAAACGCGTAACATATGATGTTGAAGTATCTTATGAACATGGTTTTGATACATCTTTAATTTCATCCCTTGATGGAGTAGATAGAATAGAAACGTTTGGGTATAGTGTTGTCATGGCATATAATGAGGATTCTTTAGTAGATACTACAATTACAGTTATTGATAATAATTCTAAATCTGTAAATGTAGAGTTAAAAAAGGGAGGATGCACAATATCTAAAAAATTAGCAGAAACCCTAAATCTTTCTCTTGGTGATAGTATTTCAATTTATCAAAAGAATAATGTTTATTCTATTCCTATAACAAACATTATAGATGTGTTCTGGTTACAAACTATTTATATATCAAAAGATGATTATAAAAATTTTGATACCGTCCATGATAATAGAATGTATGTAGATTTAAAAGATGGCTATAATAAAGATTATATAGTTAATCAAATAAATGAAATGGATAATATAATATTTACAAGAACAATTGAGGCAAGGCGTGATATTGCATATCAATATTTTGATATGCTTATGATTGTAACTAATTTTATAAAGATTTTCGCAATAATACTTGCGATAGCGGTTATTTATGACCTTGCATCATTAAATTATAAGGAAAGAATAAGAGATATTGCGCAAACAAAAGTACTTGGTTATGGATATGGAAGCAATATTAAAACATTATTATATGAGATAGGAATATTATCTACTGTAGGATTTATATTTGGTTCTATTTTAGGTAAACCTTTAATGATTAAAATGCTTAAGCTTAATGAAAATCCTTCAGTATCATTTATTCCCTATATTAATTGGAGAACATATTTAATTACTTTTGTTTTAATAATTTTAGTAGGTTTTATATTAAATTTATTATTAAGTATTAGAATAAATAAGCTTGATATGGTAAAATCTTTAAAGGGAGCAGAATAGAGGTTTTAATATGAAGGCTGATTTACATAATCATTCAAAATATAGTGATGGCCTATATTCAGTTTCTGATTTGCTTAAAATTGCCAAAATGCATAACGTAGACGTTATGGCTTTAACAGACCATGATTCAACATATGGATGCATGAAGGCTATTATAGAAGGTGAAAAGTTAGGAATTACTGTTATTCCTGGTATTGAGCTTTCTACAAGGTATAAGGGTGAATCAGTTCATATTATAGGACTATTTAAAAATAATTACATTCCTTCTGAAATTAAAAATATTGCAGATGAAATTAAAGCTTTTAGAGTTAAAAGAGCTATTAATATGATGAATAATATTAAAAATATTTTTAATGTTAAAATGGATATTGATGAATTCTTAAAAGGAAAAGATGTTATTACAAGAGGTAATATGTTTTCTCATCTTTTAGAATATAATCCTAATATACCAAGAGAAGAAATATCTAAAATGATAGCTAATGATTCCCCTGCGTATATTGAATCTGCAAGATTTAATACAAAAGAGGGAATAGAATTTTTAAAGAAAAATAATTGCCTAACTATTTATGCACATCCTACATTATCAAGTCAAGCTATTGTAGAAGATGTAATAAAATTTGGAGTAGATGCGATAGAATATAAATATCCTAAAAATAAGGCTGGAGATATGGAAAGATATATGGAACTTGCGAAGAAGTATAACTTACTACTTAGTGCAGGATCTGATTTCCATGGAGATTCCAATCACGCTATGATTGGCACATCTTACCTAGATTATTTAGAATTTGGTAAAATTATGGAGGCATTAAAATGATAATTAAAGATGCAAAATATATTACATCAGCACCTGATGTAGCTCATTTCCCTGAAAGTCTTCCTGAGTTTGTTTTTTGCGGTAGAAGTAATGTTGGTAAATCGTCATTTATCAATATGATATTAAATAGAAATAATTTAGCACGTACATCATCTAAACCTGGAAAAACTCAATTATTAAACTTATTCTTAATAAATAATTCTTTCTATTTCGTAGACGTTCCAGGGTATGGATATGCAAATGTTTCAAAAGAACAAATGGGATTATTCGCAAAAAGGGTTAATGGATATTTTAGAGATTCAAAGAATCTAAAATGTGCATTCTTACTTGTGGATTCTCGTCATGACCCTACATCACAAGATATTCAAATGCTTGAATATTGTAAAGAATATAATATACCACATGTTATTGTAATGACTAAGTCTGATGGTGTTGGTACTACTAAAATATACGCAAGAGTTAAGGCTACAAGAGAGGTTTTAGGTCTTGATAAAGATGATAAGATTATAGTTTCATCCACTTTAAAAAAGAAAGGAATAGAGGAGGCTTTTGAAGTTATAGAGTCTTACTTAGGGTGTTTAAATGGTTAAAGAAGAATATCAAACAGAAAGATTAAATTTATATTCATCAAATCCAGAAATGGTTCATGAGGTTACAGATTATTTTATTCGTAATAAGGAATTCTTAGCTGATGTTGAACCAATTAGACCAGATGAATATTATACAGAAGAATATCAAAAAAGACTTTTGTTAAATGATTATTTATTTGTAAATGGTCAAACAATGTTTAAGTTTTGGATTACAAAGAAGGATTCTTTAAAGGTTATTGGAGTTATTTATTTTAATGGTATTTTCTTTGGATCTTTTAAATCTACATTTATGTCATTCCGTCTTGATAAAGATTATGTAAGACAGGGATACATGACAGAGGCTATTAAAAAAGGTATGGAAATTGTATTTAATGACTTAGGACTTCATAGAATTGAAGCTAACGTTATGCCATCTAATAAAGCCGCTATAAGCTTATTAGAAAAACTTGGCTTTTATAATGAAGGTATAGCTAAAAAGTATTTAAAAATTCATGGAAAATGGGAAGACCATACTCATATGGTTTATATTAATGAAGAAAAGTAAAATTAAGAGAAATACGTGGTATAAAAATACTGCGTTTTTCTTTTCTATTCAACTAGCAATTTTCAAATGTTGATGTTATAATATATAGTGGAACTATATATAGTATGGAGGATAAATTGATATGGCAAATATAACTCTTGATAAGCTTGTAGCTTATATGAAGGAACAAGGATTTGTATTTCAAGGTAGTGAAATTTATGGAGGACTAGCTAATAGCTGGGATTTTGGACCTCTTGGAGTTTTACTAAAACAAAACGTAAAAAATGCATGGTGGAAAAAGTTCGTTACACAAAATAAATTAAATGTAGGACTTGATTCAGCTATTTTAATGAACCCAGAGGTTTGGGTAGCATCTGGACATTTAACTAATTTTAATGACCCACTAATTGATTGTAAGAGTTGTAAATCTAGATTTAGAGCTGATAAGCTTATTGAAGATTTTACACATGGTGAAGTAGTTGGTGATGGTATGACTAACGATGAGATGGTTGAATATATCAACAAGCATAACATTGTATGTCCTACTTGTGGAAAATTAAATTTTACACCAATTCGTCAATTCAACTTAATGTTTAAGACTCACCAAGGTGTAACTGAGGAATCTAAGTCTGAGGTTTACCTAAGACCAGAGACTGCACAAGGAATATTTGTACAATTTAAGAATGTACAAAGAACAACAAGAAGAAAACTTCCATTCGGAATTGGACAAATTGGTAAGTCATTCCGTAATGAGATTACTCCAGGAAACTTTATTTTCCGTGTAAGAGAGTTCGAACAAATGGAGCTTGAATTCTTCTGCAAACCTGGAACTGAAATTGATTGGTTCCAATATTGGAGAAAATATTGTATGGATTTCTTATTATCTCTTGGAGTTAAATCTGATGATTTAAGATATAGAGATCATGAGAAAGAAGAATTAAGCTTCTATTCAAATGCTACTACTGATATTGAATATAATTTCCCTTGGGGATTTGGAGAGTTATGGGGTATCGCTTCAAGAACTGATTATGACCTAAATGCTCACCAAAATCATTCAAAACAAGATTTAACATATCTTGATCCTGAAACTAATCAAAAATATATACCTTATGTTGTTGAACCATCTGTTGGAGTAGAGCGTATTATGTTATCTGTTCTATTCTCAGCTTATGAGAATCAAACACTTGAGGGTGGAGATTCACGTGATGTATTACATTTTATCCCAGCTCTTGCTCCTTATAAGGCTTGTGTTCTTCCACTTGTAAAGAAATATCATAGTGAAGAAGCTGGTAAGGTTTATGATGAATTATTAAAAGAATTTAGTACTACATATGATGAGACAGGATCTATTGGTAAGAGATATCGTAGACAAGATGCGATAGGAACTCCTTTCTGTATTACAGTAGATGATAATACAGTAAAAGAAGGAACTGTTACAGTTCGTGACCGTGATACAATGGAACAAATTACTCTTAAGGTATCAGAGGTTGCTGCATATATTAAGGCTAAGTGTGAATTTTAATTTAAGAATGGAGTGATTTAATTGGCGTATGATGAAACTTTTCAAGAAATTGTAAATAAAACAGATATGGTTGAGCTTGTCTCAGAATTTGTAACTCTTGAAAAGGCTGGAGCCAATTATAGAGGACTATGTCCTTTTCATAACGAAAACACTCCGTCGTTTTATGTATCTCAAGAAAAGAAAATAGCTACTTGCTTTGGATGTCATAAAACGTTAGATCCTATTGGCTTTGTTGCAGAGGTTAAAAGGATTCCTTTTAAAGAGGCTGCCTTATATTGTGCTAATAAAGCTGGAGTTAAGGTAAATTTTAATTCAAACGTTAAAAAAGGACCTGATTTATCTAAATACTATAAAATAATGGATATTGCCCAAGAATACTATACTAAGAATTTACTTGAAACAAGAGGTGGACTTGAGGCAATAGATTATTTATCAAAAAGAGGTTTAGATAAAGATACAATTAAAAAGTTTGGTATAGGACTTTCTTCAGATAAGCCTGATATAATATATCAGTTATTAAAGAAAGTAGGTACACTTGAACTTGATATGGTAGATTCTGGCTTGGTTAAGTCTGATAATGGTAGATATTATGACCTATTTACTAAACGTATAATGTTTCCAATTAAGGATGCAGACGGACATATTTTAGGATATTCAGGAAGAATTTATCGCCCTCAAGATGAAGGACAGCCTAAATATGTTAACTCAAATGAAAATATAATTTTCAAAAAGAGACAGGATTTATTTAATATTAATAACGCAATCCCATATGCTAATAAAATGCATAGAATGATTCTATGTGAAGGGCAAATGGATGTAATTGCGGTAGCTCGTGCTGGTTATGATGAGGCTGTGTGCTCTATGGGTACAGGGCTTACAAAAGAACAGTGCGAATTAATAAAAAGATATGTTCCACACTTAATTTTAATGTATGATAATGATAAAGCTGGAATTGAAGCTTCAATTAAGGCAATTCCTTTGATAAGACAAGCAGGATTAGAATTGAGATTAATTCATCTTGAAGGCGCAAAGGATGCCGATGAATATGCTTTAAAATTTGGTACAGATAAATTAAAGGAATTTATCGATACTCATCAAATATCAGATATTGAATTTAGATATATTGCCGCTACTTATAATAGAGATTTACTTAAAGAAAATGATTTTGAGGCAGCAAAGGCTGATGTATTTAACTTCTTATTAAATGCAAGAAGCGCTACAACTTCAGAGCGCTATCTTACAAAGCTTAGTGAAGCGTCAAATACCTCTCTTAACGCATTAGTTGCTGATTTTAATAACTTTAAAAGACGTAATGAGCGTAGAGATGTTATTACACCAGTAAGGCAACATAATGGAAATTTTACTAATATAAGAGTTGATAATAAATATGAAATATGCCAAAGAAGGCTTATTGGATATGCGACTATGTCTAAGGAATGGGCTACAAAAATAAATGATGAAATAAATACTTATGGATTTGATGAAACACATTTCAATTTATGGGCTGAACTTTATAGCACATATTATGTGTTTGAATCAAAATTTGATAATGATAAATTTCTTGCCCTTATTTCAAGAGATAAATTGATGCTTGACACATTTGTGTCAGATATCAATACTCTATCAAATGATTATGTTTCAAAATATACTGAAACTGATTTAGCTAATTGCATAGATACAATTAATGAATATGCGCTTCTTAAAAAACAAGAAGAAATTAAAACAAAAATTAAATCTGAAACTGATACAGAAAAAATTGTTGCGCTTGCAGGAGAGTTATCAGATATTCAGAAAAAAATAAAGAAAGGACAAAAAACTAATGGAAGTTGAGACACTTTTAAAAGAACTTATTGAAAAAGGAAAAAAGAATAATGATTCTATAGTAATTACTGATATTACTAAATATTTCTCTGAGGATAGTGAAGAATATTCACAAATCGAAGAGGCATTAAAAAATGCTGAAATTGATATAGTTGCTGAAATTACAGATGAGGCTTTAATTGAAGAAGAGCCTGAATTTGATCCGGCGATTGCAGATGAAGAAGTTCCCGATGTTTCTGACTTTGATAAGCTTCCACCAAATATTACTGTTGGTGATCCAGTTAAAATGTATCTTAAGGAAATTGGAAATATTCCATTACTTAAAGATGATGAAGAACTTGAACTTGCTATAATTGTAGCCAAAGGTCAAAAAGCTCAAGCAAAACTTGATGAAATAGAAGCTGACGATCAAAATACTATTGATGAAGAGACATATAATAGCTTACTTGATGAAGCAGAAAGAGGGAATGATGCTAAGGATAAGCTTGTAGAAGCAAACCTTAGACTTGTTGTTTCTATTGCGAAAAGATATACAGGAAGAGGACTACAATTCCTAGATCTTATTCAAGAAGGTAATATGGGACTTATCAAGGCAGTTGATAAGTATGAATATGAAAAAGGATATAAATTCTCAACATACGCAACATGGTGGATTCGTCAAGCCATTACTCGTGCAGTAGCTGACCAAGCTCGTACAATTCGTATTCCTGTACATATGGTTGAAACAATTAACCGTCTAGTACGTGTTCAACGTCAATTAGTTCAAGAATTATCTCGTGAACCAAGTGATGAAGAAGTTGCTGAAAAGATGGGTATGACTGTAGCTAAGGTTCAAGAAATTAGAAAAATTGCTCAAGAGCCAATTTCTTTAGAGCAACCAGTTGGTGAAGAAGAAGATTCTTCCCTTGGAGATTTCGTACCAGATACATCAGCTCTAGATCCATATGAGTTTACTGCTAAATCTGCTCTTCGTGAGGAGTTAGATGCAGCACTTGCACAACTTACACCACGTGAGGAAAGAGTTTTAAGACTTCGTTTCGGACTTCTTGATGGACGTGCTCGCACTCTTGAGGAAGTTGGTAAAGAATTTGGTGTTACTCGCGAGCGTATTCGTCAAATCGAATCTAAAGCATTACGTAAGTTAAAACATCCATCTCGTTCAAAGAAACTTAAAGATTTTTTAACTAAAAAGTAAAAAAAGAGGCCCGTTTGGGCCTTTTTTGTCCAAAATGTATAAGATATTTAACATTTTTACTTGAAAAACAGCCTCTATTATTGTATTATAGTTATGACGCTGTGGAGGTAATTTATGAGCGAAATTAAATTTAGATATGATACTCAGCTTTTGATTGAGGGTGAAAATTTAGATCCAGATAAGATGACTGAGTATTTTCAACAAAACTTTGAAGGGGATTGTACACTTATTGTTGGAGATGAGGATTTAGTGAAAATTCATTTCCATACAAATGAGCCTTGGAAGGTTTTAGAATATTGTAGAACTCTTGGTGAAATATTTGATATCGTGGTTGAGGACATGGATAGACAAGCAAGAGGATTAAAAGGATAACATAAATACCATTTCTATATGGGGAATTGGAATAATCCAAAAAATTTTATAGTTGGGAGAAAAAAGAAAAAAGAAATATGAAGAGAGAAGAATTATTAAATAAGCTTGTTGAGAAAGGAAATTCAGCACCAATTTATATGTCTGAGATAAAAAATATTTATCCAGAGGGCAGTGAGGAATATAATTATTTAACTCAAGAATTAGATGCAAGAGACGTTGAAATAATTGATGACTCTAATGATTTAGATGCTGATATCTTAAACAACACTGAAGAAATCGATGAATCAAAACTTGATTTATCAGATATACCATTTAAAGGTAATTTAGTAACATTATACCTTAAGGATATAGCTCCATATCCTATACTAACATATGAGGAGGAGCAACAATTATTCGCTTTAGTTGAAGAAGGTAAGAAAGCGGAAGCTAAACTTGCACGTTCAATTGTAGGCGATGTAGAGCTTTCAGAAGAGGAATTTGATGCCTATACTGAAATTGCTCATGTAGCTGAAGACGCAAGAACTAGAATTATTAATTGTAATTTAAGACTTGTAGTATATAACGCAAAATATTATAACAATCGTGGACTTTCATTCCTTGATTTAGTACAAGAGGGTTCCATGGGGTTAATGGTTGCGGTAAACAAATTTGAATATAAAAGAGGATTTAAGTTCTCTACATATGCAACATCATGGATTCGTCAAGCAATATCGCGTTCATTAGATATTACTTCACGTACAATAAGATTACCATCACATATTATTGAAAAATATTCTAAGATTGTAGATGCGACAAGAAAACTTTCACAAAAGTTATATCGTGATCCAACAGATAAAGAAATTGCAGATGAGGTAGGAATTAGCGTTGAAAAACTTGTTTCAATACGACAATCTATAATACCACCAACATCATTAGAAAAACCTGTTGGAGCGGATGAAGAATCAACACTTGGAGATTTTGTTCGTGATGATAATGGATTAAATCCTTATGAATATGCACAAAAAGAAGGACTTAGTGATGCGCTAAAAGAGGCATTTAAATGCCTTAATGAGCGTGAAGCTAGTGTTTTAATCCTTCGTTATGGCCTAGGAGGAGAAGAACCTAAGACACTAGAAGATTTAGGAATAATATTTAGAGTTACAAGAGAACGTATTCGTCAAATTGAAGTTAAGGCAGTAAAAAAACTTAGAGCTCCTAAAATTTTAGAAATGTTAAAGGATTTTAAAAATAATGACTAGACTTGATTATATTACATCACTTTTAAAGGAATATAATACAATCGCTGATGTAGGAACAGACCATGGGTTTGTTCCTATTAGTGCGATTAAGGACTATAATTTATCCCACGCTTATGCGCTAGATATAAATGATGGTCCCCTTTTAAACTGCAAACA
>CAZJAM010000016.1:0-24795 GCA_964544095.1 uncultured Anaeroplasmataceae bacterium
CACCACATGCTTATAAAACTTCACTAACCATAGCGAATCCATAAACATCCCCATGCGAATGAATTATAGATTATTTTACCTCTATTGTCAATCACAAAATTAAAATATATAAAGTCATTTAATAAACTACTTAATATTTAAAGCATTTCTTAAATCTTGACAGGCATTTTTCACATTACGAATATCATTTACATATATTTTTTTAGAATCTTGCAAATAAAATTCCAACCTACCTGAATTTAAGGTACCTATTTTACTTGAACGTGATTTTAAATATTTTATATCTATAACTTTATTTAATTCAACTATTACTTTTTTATAATTATTTAGAATGATTGTATTACCATCTATAATTACAGCATCTTTTTTCTTAATAAAGTTTAATATAGTAAATACAAATAATAATACATCAATACCTAAAACAACTATTGCCATTACATTTAACATTGTGTTTGTTTTACTAGATTCTTTTAAACTATAAAACAAGAAAACATCAACCATTAAAAACATAATAGTTAAAATTAAAAATAAATATTTTTTCCAAATAATTCTATATGCATATGTTTTCATAAGCATCACTCCTTACCTATATTATATACTTTCTAGCATTACTATTAATATGATTTTCATAAAACATCAAAATTATACAATTTTTAACTAATAAATCTAAAAAAATCAATATTTTTCGGTGTTTTGAAATAAAAACTTTCGGTGTTTTGAAACAAAATTTTTCGGTGTTTTGAAAAAACCACAATTAGTTATCGTTGCTATATTTTAATAATTACCTTTTAGTACCTTTCTCATATGCATATCTGTATCTCTCTTTTTTAAATCTTCTCGTTTATCATGAAGATTTTTACCTTTACATAAAGCTATTTCAATTTTACATAGTGCATCTTTAAAATACATTTTTAATGGTACAATAGTACATCCTTCAAGTTTTACTTTATTAAAAAGTTTTAATATTTCATGCTTATGAAGTAAGAGCTCACGAGCTCTTGTTTCATCATGATTAAATATATTACCATTATCGTATTTGGCAATGTTCATATTTATTGCCCATACTTTCATATCCTTTATTATAACATATGAATCATTAATATTAATTTTGTTCGCACGAATAGATTTAATCTCTGTACCTGTAAGTTTTATACCTGCTTCATAAGTATCTAATATAAAATATTCATGTCGTGCTTTTCTATTTTCACATATAACTTTCATATAATACTCCTAATATCTTGGATATGGATTGTTACGGAAATCTTCTTTTAGAATAAAATCAACTGTTCTATCCTTCTTTGAAGCACCAATTACTATAACATCTACCCTATCTCCAACACTATATTTTCTTTTAAATGTTTGTAGACTCATTGTCTTATCATCATATGTAAAGTATCCATTCATATTTGATATATGAACAAGTCCTTCAATTCCATCATCAATCGTTACAAACATACCAAATTGTGTTACTGAGTTTATAACACCACTATAATGAGATCCAATACGCTTCTGCATATATTCCGCCATAAGCATTGAATCTACTTCTCTTTCACAATCTATTGCCTTTCTTTCTTGTTCTGAACACATTACACATATTTCATGAATATTTAACATATACTTCATATAATCCTCATCAAATGTCTTCTTATTTGGATGAAGAAGGAGTTTCTTTATAAGACGATGTGTCATTAAATCAGGATAACGTCTAATAGGAGATGTAAAATGACAATAATATTTTAACGCAAGTCCATAGTGTCCTATACATTCTTCACTATATTTAGCTTTCATCATAGATCTTAACATCATTTGATTTATAACAAAATAGTCTTTCTTTTGATTCTTTACATCATTCATTAAATGTTGAAGCATAGATGGCATAATATCATTTTTTGTCTTAGGTATTTTATAACCTAATCTTTCAACAAATGATAATGTGTTATGAAGTTTTTCTTGGTCTGGGTTTTCATGTATACGATATACACAAGGGAGATTTTCAATAGCCATATGGTAAGCTATAGTTTCATTAGCTTTAAGCATAAAATCCTCAATTAAAAGTTCTGCAGGACCACGTTCTCTTAATTTAAATGAAATAGGCTCTCCTTTTTCATTTAAAGTTATTGCGTATTCTGGCACATCAAAGTCTAGGGCTCCACCCTTTACTCTATTTGCACGTATAATATCAGCAAGTTCTTTAGAATCAAGTATCATCTGATAAATATCTGAATATTCCTCTATTAAATCAATATCTCCTGCAAGTATCTTATTAACCTTATTATAAGTCATTCTATGTCTTGAACAAATAATACCTTCTTTTATCTCATAATTAATAAGTTTACCATCCAAAGAAATTTCCATAATACATGATAATACTAATCTATCCTCACCCTCATTAAGTGAACATATACCATTAGATAATGTATGAGGAAGCATAGGTATTACTCTATCAGCAAGATATAATGATGTACCTCTTTTATATGCCTCAACATCTAATGGTGAAGATTCTAAAACATATTCTGATACATCAGCAATATGGACATATAATTTATAATTCCCATTAGATAATTTTTTAACACAAATGGCATCATCAAAATCCTTTGAATCATCTCCATCTATAGTTATTACCTTATCACCTCTAAAATCCTCTCTATTAGGATATTTAAAAGGATCTACATAGTCAGGAAGACTTACTGCCTGACTCATAACATCTTCTGGATATGTAGGTTCAAATCCATATTCTAAAGCAATTAAAGAAATATCTACACCAGGATCATCCTTATGTCCTACAATGCGTGTTACAACTGCCTTAAAAAGAGTACCCTCTTGAGATAGCTTACCTACAACAATATTTCCTTCTACAGCCCCATTTAAATCCATGAAATTAACATCTGCTTTTACATCAAAATCTTTATTAGCTGATATTATTTGATATCTTATACCTTTTTTAGTTTTCTTTTCTATAAGTTCTCCATATATAAATTCATTAGAATGTTTTAATATATTAAGTACTATCGCACTATCTTTCTTTTGTCTTCCTATTTTTGGAAGAATGTAGAAAGATACAACATCTCCTGTATAAGCGCCATTATTACCACCGCGCTCAACATAGTATTCTAAATCTTCGTCTTCAACTTTAATAAAGCCAAAGCCTGCATCCTTAACTTCTATTGTACCAATTTTCTTAAGATAATATAGTTTGTTAACAAGGACAACCTTATCTTCTTTAATTAAATCATCTAACGTATCTCTAATAACAGATTTTGATAGATTAGTTATTTTATTAATATCCATAATCATATGGCAATATGGTCTTGATAGTGCATCTATTACTAACTCTTTTGCTGACATTTAAAACACTCCCTTCAATAAAAAAGGACTTCCGAAGAAATCCTTAAATTCTATAACATAGCTGAGACAATTATAAGAACTATAAATACAACAGCTAGAACAGCAGTTGTTCTTTGGAAGAACAATTCTACTCCACGAGCTTTTTGATTCTTAAATAGCTCAGTTTTTTGTCCTGAGAAGGCATCATTAATATTATCCTTAGATTCTTGCATCATTACTATTATTATTAATAATATAGCAAATATTAAAATGAATACGTCTAGTACACTCATATTAGTGCCTCCTAAAAAATTACTTCCTAAGTATTTTAACATTTTACATTTAATAATTCAATATTTATAATGCATATTTTTTCCTTAGGTTATTATTTTTATTCAAGTGCCTATCATTTAATCAATTTTAATAGTAATAATAGAGTTTTAAAAAGTTATAAAAACACCCTACAAAATGGATTCAATTTTATAATCCATCTTATAGGGCTTTTTATTCTATTATCTAAGACATCAAATAACTAGTTATATCTTATTTAATAATTATTCAATTTGCTGAATTAAATAGTAGACTCTTGTAAAGACCACTTTGCATAAAGTGTTGTATCACCAGTAATTGCGTTTCCTGCAGATGCTGCAAATTGATAATTCTCATCTGTATACCATCCTTCAAATACATATCCAGATGTTGAAATTGTAGGCAATGGATCTGGTAATGCTGTAACATTAGTTAATGCTTCTGGAGCAGTAGTTCCATCTAATTTACTTATAAATGTAACTTTAAAAGCATTAACCCACTTTGCATAAAGTATTGTGTCTCCAGTTAATGCACTTCCTGCAACTGCTGGAGTATTGCAATCAACATCAGTATACCATCCCATAAATAGATGTCCATCAGCAGTAAGTGATGGTAATTGATCTGGTAATGCTGAAACATTAGTTAAATTCTCTGGCTTAGTACCATAATCAGTATTATATGTAACGCTATATGTTTGTGCTGCTTGTAATGTTACATCAAGGGATAATGTTTTACTATTATATCTTGTAGCAGTAGTTCCATAAGTTACTGTAATACTATATGTACCAGCTTCAGTAATTGTATCAACTGCAGTTCCAGTTCCATCCTTAGTTACACTTACAGTAGCACCAGTAAGTGTTACATCTGATAATACATTATTATAATCTGCCTTACCTGTAACTTTAGTTACAAGACTTGAAGCGTCTGCTCCTGAAGTAACAGTATTTGTTGTTTCAAAAGAAATACTATTAACCTTTGCAGTAACTGTCTTATTTTCTTTTTCTACTAATTTAATTTCAGATAATTTATGATCAGCTGCACTAAATGTAATTGTATAAGTACCTGCCTTAGCAAATGTATGAGTAAATACTTTAGTTGTACTATTTACATCTTGTTCAACGCCTTGATCATATGTCTTAGCCGTATTATCTGAAATAACAAATGTTCTACCAGCAGTTAGTCCAGTAAATGTCATACTAAATACAGCATTGTCTATAGATGTTGTAAATGTTATAGTGGATGATTTTAGTTGAATATATGCGCCTTTTGAACTATCATATTGTGCTGATACCTTACCACCGCTTAATGATTTGAATGTAAATATACTATTTGTATATTCTGTTTTAGCATTTTCTGATAATGTAGCTTTTGCTGTGAAATTGAAAGTACAAGCAGAAGTCTTATCAACGTTAGCTGCAATAATTACATCTTCTCTTGCATCTAAATCAACCTTTAATGCTGCTTGATACTTTTCACCATTAGCTACCATAGAAACTGCAGCTTCATCATATAATTCCTTTGCAGCTTCCTTAGTAGTT
Source organism: uncultured Anaeroplasmataceae bacterium (assembly GCA_964544095.1). Classification (GTDB taxonomy): domain Bacteria; phylum Bacillota_I; class Bacilli_A; order Acholeplasmatales; family Anaeroplasmataceae; genus UBA3206. The sequence goes on from CAZJAM010000016.1 coordinate 5,172, forward strand.
GTCGCAAGCATTGCAGTAATATATGCTTGTTCTGATGCCTTATATGCTGCAAGACCACCTGCTTCAAAGTCTGCCTCACATTCCTCACATACAGGATATAATGTACCATAATATCCATATTGTGCATCAAGTAAGTCAATCTTATCCTTTAATGCTTGAAGGTCTGTTGCGACAGCTGCTGCATCACTATATTCTGATGCAGATTTTAATGCTACTGCATTAACCTTAGTTTGTAATTCAGTCTTAAGGGATGAAACAGTAATAGATGATGTTGCACCACTTGAAAGAACATTAGTCTTGTATGCAGCAAGTTCAGTTTCAGATTCGCTTAAAGCGTCTGCTACAGTCTTAGTTGTAGATGCAATTTGAGCATCAATAGCTGACTTAACATCAGTTACAATCTCATCTATTTGAGTCTTAGTAGTTGCTGCAGCTATATCTGTTGCGGCATTAGTCTTTAGTGTTGCAATATTTGAAATTACTGTCGCAAATGTTGTTGCGTCTAATGCGGCAATATCAGTAGTTTTATAGTTAGTAACTACTTCAACTTGTGCAGTAATATAGTCAGCAAGAATTGTGGCATCACTCTTTACTTGTGCAATTGAAGCTTTTGCAGCTTCATAAACTGAATCAACAGCAGCTTTTGTAGTACCAGTAATATTATCAAATGTTGCGACTACATTATTATAAGCTGTTGCATTCTCAGTATAAGCAGTACTTGCGTATGCTGTTGTAAATTCTGTCTTCTTAGTAGCAATATAAGTAGCTAGTTCAGCATCTGAAATGCATGTACTAAGATTTTCATTAAATGCTGCAACCGCTGCAGTTACTTCATCAGCTGTTGTAGCAGCTGTAATTGCGGCAATTGCGTTATCTTTTGCAGTTGTAATTGCTGCGTAATTCTTAGTATATAAAGTTTCATCAAGAGCAGCATATTTTTTGTTAATTGCTGCTGTCTTATTAGTCTTTATCGCATCAAGAGATGATGCATGATGTACTATTGCGATATTATCAAGAGATAATGTTGATGACCCCTTATCTGATGAAACAAATCTTATATAATTTAATTGAGATAGGCCAGGTATTTCTAAATCCTTAACATAATCAACACCATTAATTTGAACACTTAACTTAGAATTTTGTAGGTCAGCATTAAAATAAATTTGATATGTAGTTCCTGCCGCAAGTGTAACAGCATTAAGAGGTGTCCCTAATGTAGTACCACCATCTAATCTATATGCAAGTCCTGCAGTTTTATCATTTCTTAATCCAAACACTTCATTAACTGAAGTTTTTGCGGTATCAATACCATATAATTGGAATAAAGTCCATCCTGTACCAAGTGTATCAATTGTAACATCCATACATCCTTCTACAGTACCATTATCTAGTGTACCAAAATTAACATATGCATGTGTTCCATTTCCAGAAGCATTTAAATCTCTTAAATATGCTTTTCCATCAACAACTTCAACGAAATTATTTGCAGGAACAATTTCTGTGTTTTCTTTTTGATTTAATTTTTGATATATACCTGCATTTGTTTGATTATCCCACTCTGCAATAGTTGTAGTTGTAGAGAAATCTTCAGTTAAAATATTATCCTCATCTGATGCTAATTTAGAATATAGAGTAACCTTTGTCCATTTTGCATAAAGGATAGTGTTTGCAGTAAGATTAGTTCCTGCAACTGCCTTTGATGTACATGCTTCATCAGTATACCATCCTTCAAATGTATATCCATCTGCTGTAAGAGTAGGAAGTGTTGTAGGTATAGAATCAACATTCTCTACTGCAGCAGGAGCGCTACCTTGAGATGTACTAAATGTAATAGAATAATATACTTTATTCTTTGTCCACTTAGCATAGAATGTAGTATCTCCTGTAAGTTTTGTTGCGTTTTCAAACTTATTTGTTAACGCTGAATCAAGGAACCATCCTTCAAATGTGTAGCCATCATATTTAGGTGCATATTTTGATAAGTCTAGAGGTGTATTTGAAGATACCTCTATATCCTTATATGTATCAGGTGTAGCGGAATCTGTAGTATCAGGGTCATTTGAATTAAATGAAACCTTATAATTTACTACCTCCTCAGTCTTAGTCTTCTTATTACAAGATACAAGTGTTAATCCTGCAAGTGCCGCAACTGATGTTACAGTTGCTAGTTTAATAATTCTTTTTTTCTTCATTTTGTTAAAATCCTTTCCCAACGATTTAGAAAGTTTTATCCCCGATGATTTTCTCTCAATGTAAACGTTTTCTAATCATCACTTTTTTATTTTATGACATTTGGTTAAAATATTCAAGATGTTTATACAATTTTTTTCAAAATAAAAAGGATGGCGAACCATCCCTTTATATTTAAACTACTCGTTTACTACTGTAACGTTAGATGCTTGTTGACCTTTTTTACCTTCAACAATGTCTAATGTTACCTTTTGTCCTTGTTCTAAAGTCTTATGTCCTTCTTGGTTGATTGCAGAATAGTGAACAAATATGTCCTTCTCTTGTCCTTCAACAACGATGAATCCATAACCTTTCTTAGAATCAAAGAACTTAACTACACCATTATACATTAGGTTCTGTTCCTCCATTTCCTTTTCTTTTTCAAAACAAAAACTAAAGAATTACCAATGTATGCAAGCATAGAATAAATACTTCGTTTCTATTTCTTAATTTAATTATAACTTTAATTTTTTTTAAATACAATAATCTAAAAATTATTTTTTTATTTAGAAACGATTTATTGCGTTAAATATTGCATAAATTGTAGATTTTACAATTGATTGTGAAATTCCAACTCCATAATAAACCTTATTTGTTTCAAGATTCTTAAGCTCTACATAAGATATTGCCTCAGCTTTAGATCCATTAGATATTGAATGTTGGGAAAAATCTAAGATATCAATATTAAAATGCTTTGACTGATTTATCGCATCAACTATTGCAGATATAGGACCATCTCCATCACCTACAGTAGTTTCTTCCTTACCTTTATATGTAAATGTTAATGTACGCTTAAATTGCTCTTCTGTATCTAATACCTTTTGTGATACAAATTGTAAATCACCAGATTTATCATTATATGTTTCAAGGAATAAATCTTTAAGCTCAGATGGTGATAATTCACCTTTCTTTTCAGTTGCATGTTTTACAACCTGCATGAAATCACCTTGTATTCCTTTAGGTAGACGATATCCAAATGATTGTTCCAAAACAAAGGCAATTCCACCACGTCCTGATTGAGAGTTTATACGAACAAGTGGTTCATATTTTCTACCTAAATCATCAGGGTCAATTGGAAGATATGGAACTTCCCATATTCCTTCTCCTGAATCTTTATAAGCTCTCATACCTTTATTAATAGCGTCTTGATGTGAACCACTAAACGCAGTAAACACAAGTTTTCCTGCATATGGTTGTCTATCTGGAATAGTCATGTTTGTTACATCCTCATAAACATCCTTTAAATCATTTATGTTAGAAAAATCAAGACAAGGATCAATTCCATGAGTATACATATTAAGACCAACTATTACTATATCAAGGTTACCTGTACGCTCACCATTACCAAATAAAGTACCTTCAACTCTATCAGCACCTGCAAGAAGTCCAAGTTCACATGCAGCTACTCCTTCTCCTCTATCATTATGAGGATGAAGAGATACAATTACATTTTCTCTATCATTTAAATGACGACACATATATTCAATTTGGTCTGCATATACATTTGGAGTATTCATCTCAACTGTTGAAGGAAGGTTAATAATAACCTTTCTTTTACTAGATATTCCCCAAGCAGATGTAACCGCATTACAAATATCTGCCGCATAATCCATTTCAGTTCCAGTAAATGATTCAGGAGAATATTCAAGTCTTACTTCACCATCAAATTCTTTTTCAAGTTCACGAACAAGTTTTACACCTTCAACTGCAATTTGCTTAATTTCTTCCTTATTCTTACCAAAAACAACTTTTCTTTGTAGTACTGATGTAGAATTATAAATATGAAGAATTACACGAGGAAGTCCTTTAACTGCCTCAAATGTTCTTCTTATTAAATGCTCACGTGCTTGAGTTAATACTTGAAGTGTTACATCATCAGGTACTAAATTATCATCAATTAATTTACGTAAGAAATCAAATTCAATTTGAGATGCAGATGGGAATCCTACCTCAATCTCCTTAAATCCAATTTCAACAAGTTTTTTAAAGAATCTAACTTTTTGCTCAATATTCATTGGAGTAATTAAAGCTTGGTTACCATCTCTTAAGTCTACTGAACACCAAATAGGAGCTTTAGTAATCTCCTTATCAGGCCAAGTACGGTCCTTAAGTTTTATTGTTTCAAATGGTTTATACTTAGATACATTTTGCATTTTTATATCCTCCTTTTATCTATAAAAAAATCCTCTAGAAAATCTAGAGGACGTCATAAACGTGGTACCACCCAAAGTTCGTAGATAAATATCTACCTCATTAGCATGTAACGTATGCATACGTGATATCCTACTTATATTACTATGTTCAGTATCCCGCTATTAAGACTAGTTCATATATTTATAGCTAAAAGCTTTCACCAACCGCTTCTTCTCTATACGCCTCTATATACTAATACTTCTTAATCATCGCGTGTATTTTTATTTTATTATAATAAATAAGAATTGTCAATATGCAACACAAAATCTAGGATATATTGTTAAATTCTGCTATAGGTATTATTAATTATATTTTGTATTTTTCTAAGCAATTAGAACACATAGTCTTACAATCATCAATTTTTTCTCCAAAATATAAAGAAATACTTTTATGCATACATATTGGTTTTGTTAAAATGTTTTTTAATGATTTCATACAATAATATTTATATCTCTTCACCATTTCAATCTCTTTTAAATTCTTATTTGTAGAATCTATTTGTTCTATAAAGAAATAGATGGTTCTAAGATCTATATTATTATATAGAATAATACATTCTCCTCCTTTATGGTCACGAGATGCTCTTCCTACCATTTGTGATAACGATTCAACTGAATCAGGCATATTGTAATTTATAATAAATCTAATATTTGGTTTATTAATACCCATACCAAATGCGTTTGTGGCAATCATTATGTAATCATCTCGATTAATAAATTTATTTTGATTTGTTTCTTTTATTTTATTATCAAGACCACCATGATAATATGTAACCTTATAATTATTCTTTAATACTTCATAAAGTGAAGTAACCTCTTTACGAGTATTACAGTATATAATTCCTGGGGCACATGGTTTTGATTTTAAATATTCATTAATGTATTCAATTTTATTTTGGTTTCTTATTATTTTATAAAACAAATCAGTTCTGTCAAACATACCAACAATAATATTTGGATTATAAATACCACACACTCTTTTAATTTCATTAATAGTATATTTATTTGCAGTGGCACTAAATAATCCCATAGGTATATGATACTTGAAATTATTTTTAAATTTCTTTATATTTAAAAATGATTCTCTAAAATCCATATGCCACATTATTGTATGTGCTTCATCAACAATAATATATGATACCTGCACTTTTTTAATGAATGTTATAAAAACATCATTTAAAAGCCTTTCAGGAGCCACATATAATATTTTTATTTTCTTTAATCTTTTATATATTCCTAAAACTTCTTGTGCATCCTCCATAGAATTAATAAATTCTGCATCAACTCCAATTTCCTTTAATTCTCTTACTTGGTCATACATAAGTGATATTAAAGGTGTAATAACAATTGTAATACCATCCATCATAAGAGCTGGGATTTGGAAGCATACGCTTTTTCCACCTCCAGTAGGAAGTATCGCAATAGTATCATTAAACGCTAAAAGCGAATCAATTACTTCTTCTTGCATACCTCTAAATTCACTATAACCATAATATTTTTTAAGTACTTCATACTTATCCAAAATTCTCACCTCATTATATTTATTACAAAAAGTTTATATAATTACTAAAAATATTTTATGATTTTATACTTTGTATAATCATTGGTTCGTGATATAATAGGTGCGAGGGGAATGGGATTCATTTTTTTTAGAGGTGAATCATAATGGTAAATGTAGCAAAAAGAATTACAGAATTAAAATTAAAGAAGAAATTATCAACAAACAAACTAGCACATGATGCAGGTATTTCTCAATCATATTTAAGAGATATTGAACTTGGTAATGTAAACCCAACAATTGAAAAGCTTGATCGTATTTGTAAAGCTTTAGATGTTTCTACATCTGAATTTCTAAGTGAAAACATAGAGTTTGATAATTTGTATCTTGAAATTAAAAATTTGTCAAAAGCTCAAAAAACAGATGTGTTAAAATATATTAACACATTAAAGTAAGAAAAAAGGGAATGCTTGTGCATTCCTATTTTTTTACCTTCTTCATATAATTATCACTTTTAGCTTTAAGTAATTTATATATCATTTCATTATAAGGTAGTCCTACCTTATATTTTTTCGCAAGCTCTAGCGCATACCCTGAAAAATATTCAAGTTCATTTCGTCTTTCATTCATGAAATCTTGTGCCATTGATGTGTATCTATTTGAGGTATAAGTATCTATTTCCCTATATAAATCATCTGCATCAGCTTGATGTAGATTTACGCCTACAACCATCGCAAGAGAGGCAATTTCTTTATACAATTCATATAAAAGTTCTTTTAAATATGGATGTCTCATATCATCATAAGTCGAATTAGTTAATGATGATACTTGGTTTATACCAATGTTTAACATCCATTTCTTCCATACACAAGCCTCCATATCTGGCATGACTTTATAATTTATTTTAGAATTATTAAGCACATCACATAAAGGTATTAGATAGGCGGGAATACTTGGATTAAATCTTTCACCAAATGTTAAAATTTTAATACCACCTGTATATGTATGAGTATAATCTTTTTGATTAGCCTCTATTTTTATCATTCCATATAATACTCTATTAACTAAGAATTCTTTATGAAGTCTATCATGCGCAGATACGCCATTAAGTAATGGTATTATTATAGTGTTTTTATCAACAAATGTTTTTATATCATCAAAAGATGATTCAAGTGAATAGTTTTTAACACAAATAAACAAATAATCCATTTTAAGGTTATCAGTAACCTTTAGATTATATTTGATATCATTTACATAAATACCATCTTTAACTCTATCATAATATTTACCTAAAGCCGCAAGATAAATAATTTCTTTATTATATTTATAAATTTCTGAGGCAATAGATTGTCCGATTGCGCCTGAACCAAATATACCTATTCTCATTATTCTTCCTCTTCATCATCAGGCTCGTCGTCTTCACCATTGACGTCATCATCATCAACATTTGATGCCTTTGATGCAGCCATTGCTTTAGCACGAATTGCTTCTCTTCTCTTTCTAAGAAGTTCTTTTGGATCTGGTTTTTGTGAATCTTCTTCATCCTCATCGTCATCGTCGTCATCATCATCGTCGTCCATATCCATATTTGCAGCCTTTAATATAGCTTCACGACGTTTTCTTAAAATTTCACGTGGATCAAGATGCATAATAGAAGTATTCTCACTATCATCTTCCTCTTCATCCTCATCACTAGAATCTTCTGATTCCTCTATTTCCTCAGTCTCTTCAACTACAGCACTAAAACTATTAAGTAGTTGATCTAGTTCATCTGTTGATGAATTATTATCATCTATATTCTCGTCTACTACACTTTCAATAGAATCATTATTTTCACCGATAACTTCAGTTTCAGCCTCAGCTTCAATTTCTTCTTCAGTCTTCTTACGAGTAGCCTCGATTTCTTTTAATCTTCTCTCCTCTGCAAGTCTTGCCTCTTCGGCTTCTTTTCTCTTAGCCTCAAGACGAGCCTTCTCTTCAGCGGCTTTTTCTAGAAGAATCTTACGAGAAGCTTCTATCTTTCTCTCTTCTTCTGCCTTGTGAGCATCTTCTAAAGAAATATTTCCTGTAACCTTAATTTCTTCTTTTGATGTATCGCTATTTGAATTTTCTTGCTTTTCATCATTTGTACTATCGTATACTGTAACTTGACCCTTACCTGCAGCCTTTGATGAATAAAGGGCAATATCTGATTTTTGATATAATGAGTCAAAGTCTCCACCTTCAAGTGCAACTCCACATGATACAGATATTGAATTATTATTAAGGCACTCAAGTTTAGTGTTAAGAAGATAATCAATTAGCGTATTTACTTTATATACAGCAACACGTTTTCTTATTTCAAACTCAGTTGGAAGATTATATAAAAGTATTACAAACTCATCTCCACCAAGACGTGCACAAATAGAATCTTTGTCAAAAATTGATTTTAAACTACTTGATAAAAATTGTAGTGTTTCGTCACCTACAGCATGTCCGAAATTATCATTAATTTGTTTGAAGTTATCAAAATCAAGCATAATAAATGCGTATGATTCCTTACTCTTATCATTTAGGGCTTCTTCAATATGTAAAACTCCACTACGTCTATTATAAATAGATGTAAGTTCATCAATTTCAGATATATGTTGAAGTTCTTTATTCTTTTTAATTTCCTTATCGCGCTCAACTTCTGCAGTTTGAAGTTCTAATATTTTCTTAACTGCTAAATCTAGAGCATCTGATAAAAGTGAATTTTTATTAGTTAATATTAAAGCGTATCCAAGTGCTTGTTCTGAATCTGTATCAAATCCAAGTAATGTTGCCTTAACAGACTCAATTTCTTCTTTTAGGTTAATATTTTTAACTTCCATCTTATATGTATCAAGAAGTTCAGTATAATCAATAATTAAATCAGTATCATCAGTACGCTCAACAAGTGCACTAAGTAATAACGCAACTCTTGCACGCTCCACTGAAGACTCAATATCATCAATTTTAATAAATATTGCGTATATATCTTCAACAATTGAACGTTCAATATATTGAAGTCTCTTAAGAAGAGATAGTATTTCCTTTAGCGCAATAAATGGGGCTTGCATAGCACCATCAAAATTCGCAATCGCAATCTTAATGGTTGAATCAAGTATTTCAATCTTATTAAGCATAATTGATGTTACAATATGCTTAAATAATACTTCTTCAAGAAGCGTGTCATGAGCTATCTCATTACGCATTGCTATATCACGTGCATCTACATAATATTTAAATGCACGTTCATAATCTTTTAGCGCAAAAAATATATCTCCTAAATGAAGTGTTGTAGATACAATACCCCTCTTATCGTTTGTTTTAGTCGCAAGTGAATATGACAATAATAATGGTTCAAGTGCATTATATATTTCATATTTTCTTAAGCACAAAACACCGACAAGGTCGGCTGAAGCGGTTATATATTTAGTATTTTTAAGTTCGTTAGCTTCACTTAAAGCTGACTTCGCATAATTAATTGCCTTTGATACGTTATTCTTGAAATAATAGAAATAATAAGCTCTATAATAATCAGATACCATCATTCCTTCTTTATCAAGTGCCATAGATGCACTCTTAAAAAGTGCATCTGCAAGTGTATACATTTCCTTGGCATTTTCTTTTACAAGAAGCATTCCTTCAAGCTTTTCAACTTGATTTTGTGTCATAGGACATCAACTCCTGACAGTAATTATAAGATATTAACGTTATTTTCTTCTAATATCTTTAAATCGCTATCACTCCATACAGATGATTGAACTTCTCCTATATGCATTTTTTCAAGGAAGAACATGCATAGTCTTGATTGTCCAATTCCTCCGCCAATAGTAAGTGGTAGTTCACTATTTATTATACCCCTTACATAAGGATTTTCAAGTTTTTCGCACTCGTTTTTAGCCTTTAATTGTTTAACTATAGATTTCTCATCAACTCTTATACCCATTGATGAAATCTCATATGCAGTATTAAGTACCTTGTTATAAACAAGAATATCTCCATTTAATTTCCAGTCATCATAATCGGCTGCTCTTCCATCGTGTGGTTCTCCATCCTTAAGTGGCCATCCGATTTGATATAAGAATACAGCTCCATATTTTTTAGCAACTTCATTTTCTCTTTCCTTACGAGAAAGGTTTGGATATAATTCTTCTAATTCTTTAGTTGAAATAAATGTAATTTCATCAGGAAGTTTTTTCTCAAATACATTATATTTAGCATTAATCTTAGTCTCAGTCTTCTTTAATACTTTATATATTTTCTTAACTGTTTGTTTTAAATAAGATAAGGTTCTATTCTTTCTCTCGATAACCTTTTCCCAGTCCCATTGATCAACATATACTGAGTGAATGTTATCTAAATCCTCATCACGACGGATAGCATTCATATCTGTATAAAGACCAGTTCCTACTGCAAACCCATAACGCTTTAAAGCATTTCTCTTCCATTTGGCAAGAGATTGAACAATCTCTACATTTCTTTTAAGTTCTAAAATATCAAATGATACTGCACGCTCATAACCATTTAAGTTATCATTTAATCCTGTTTCAGGTAATACAAAAAGTGGTGCAGATACACGGGTTAGATTTAAAGCCTTCGCAAGCTCTACTTGAAATGTATCCTTACAAAATTTAATTGCTACCTCTGTATCAAGTAAATTAAGTTTTGATTTATATTCCTTATTAATAATCAATTGTTTCATTATATTTTCCTCCATTTTCCTTTATTAAGAAATCAATAAAGGCTCTTTCACTCTTTATTCTTTTTATCCAATCATTATAATTCTTATAATCTTCTGGTTTAAGTGATAATATTTTAGCTCTTGCACCAGATTCAATAGTTGTAAGATATAGCATATTAGATCTTATCTCATACCTATAATTTCTTAAATAATTGGTTTTTACCTTTTTAAAATCAATATTTATTCCATCAATAAATTCAAACACATATATTCTTGCGTTAAAATTCTTTAATCCAGATCCTATAACATTACATTTGATATTTGATACCATAACATTAGTATTATCAATTGTTCCAATCATGTTATATATAACTTCAGATGAAGTAAATATTTTATCATATGAAAACATCTTATAAGCTTTTGATAAATGTTCTTCCTTATTCACTCTTTTAAAAGAAGTAAAATAAGTATTGAATGTTTCGCTAATAAGTTTTACTCTTCTCTTACTTTTTCTTGTAATAAGAGAAATAATAATGACACTTTCAGCCATACAAAAAAGTATTGCAATTATTAAAAATATTGAATTGTATAAATAGCCTAAGATAAGTCCTATTATAAAAAATAATATTCCAAGACCTATTCTTAAAACAGATGCCCAAATGCTAGTCTGTTTAATATAATTAAATATTTTTTCCAATTATTTTTACCTCTTTATACCACAAGTATTTTAACATAATTATCGAATAATTATTATAAATTTTAATAAATTTGCCATTTTTTTGAATATTATAAATAAAAAAGTCGCAAAAACGCAACTTTATTATAATAATTAATATTATTGGCAGGACTAGTAGGATTCGAACCTACGAATGATGGAGTCAGAGTCCACTGCCTTACCGCTTGGCTATAGTCCTACCAAATATTATATATTTTTTTTATGTTTTTTCAAGCGCTTTATAAGTCTAGTGCCATAATCTTACCATCTTTTTTGCTGATGATAGTTATTTTATCTAACTCTTCTAAAGCTTCCTCTAGTTTTTTATTAATTTGAGCATTCATTCTCTTATATCCTAACGCAACTTGAATGTGATGAAATAAATCTTCCTTTATAAGTCCATTATTTTTAATTATAAGTTCTTTCATTCCATAAGCTATTTCTAAAGATGAAATATATTTAATATCTCGTGGAGTTGAACCCTCATATGGAACTCTTAGCTCCACTTTTTTATTTTTATACATTAAATATCCCTTATAGCTTTCAATTTCGTTTGAATCTAGGTTTAAAGCTTTTTGTAATTCATACTCATCATATACATTTGAAGCTCCATCAAAAATATCTTTAAATCTTTCTACAAACCATGCCTCATTTATAGGTGATTCATTATCAAGAACTCTTTTAATTAAATCATAAAATGATATTTCGTTTGATTTATATAAAGCTATAATTTTATCATCTGGTGAATATATGTATTCATTAAACGTATTTATAGTATCAGTTGTATTAACTAAATAATCAGAGTCTTGCATCAAGGATAATTTATCATTTGATTCATTTATAGAATCAAGTAATACCTTTTTACAAAGCTTAATATTCTTATACCAAGAGACGGAATAAACTCTTATGTATTTAAATCCCATGCTTGTTAAAACATCACATCTTAATCTATTTCTATCTCTTGCGTTTTCTGAATCATAATATGTTTTTCCATCGCACTCAATAGCAATTATATAGTCACCTGTATTTTTATCTTTAATACAAATATCAATTTTCTTATTACTAAATCCAACCATATAATCACAACTATAGCCTAGACCCTCAAGGAATTCTTTAACCTCATAACTAAAATCCGGGTTTAATTTATCATCACTAATATTTGTTATTATAGGATTTTTAGCAAATGCTAAATATTTCTTTAATAAAGATACTCCAACTACATTTGAATCTGTTATATCAGAATCAGTGATTGATGATACAACTTTAAGATCAATTTTTGCACGAGATATCGCAACATTTAATCTTCTCTCACCACCACTACGGTTAAGAGGTCCAAAGTTTTGAATAAACTTATTACCACTATCATATCCATATCCAATACTAAATATAATAGTATCACGCTCATCACCTTGAACTGTTTCAAGGTTCTTTATAAATATTGGCTCATCTTTATTATCTATCAGATTATTTAAAGCTTTATATTCATTAAACTTACGTTCGATTAAATGTTGTTGTGAAATAGAGAACGCAACTACTCCAATAGATCTACTACCCTTATATTTTTTATAGTGTTCATCTATAAGTTCTATTACTTTAGAAGCTTCTATTTCATTAGTTCTACTATTTTTATCATAGATACCACTAACCTTATATAACTCTAAGCCAAAATCTTCTTTATGCTTAGTAGCACTTGGGAAAGTTGTAAGCATAGAATTATAAATATATTTATTACTAAAAGCTATAAGTTCCTCACACTTTGATCTATAATGCCATTTTAGACTATATACATTTAAAGAAGCTTTTGCCATATCAAGAATTGATTCATAATCTCCTGCACCATCATCAATACCCTCTTCTAACACATTTGATTTAAAGAATGATGTTGGAGGCATTTGGCGTGAATCTCCACAAATAACTACCTGACTTGCTCTATAAATCGCTCCTATCGCATCCTCAGGGTATACTTGTGATGCCTCATCAAATATTACTAAATCAAATTTAACATTTGATGTTAAATATGAAGATACTGAAAGTGGTGACATTAAGAATATTGGCTTTAAGGTTTTTATGAATGTTGGATCAGCATTAATAATCTCTCTTATAGTCATTTGTCTTCTCTTCTTCAAATATTCTCTTTTAATAATTGAGGCAAATGAACCCTTCGCAATTTCATCAGGATTAGGTTTAGATTTTTGAATACTTTCTCTTATAATAGATTTACAAATATCAAATCTCTTTCTATCAAGGCTCTTATAATCATCTACCATTTTATTCATAGTAAGAATATTAAATTCCTTAAACGCTGGGATTTCTTCTAATATTTTATTATGAACTCTATTATAATATACATAATCAAATGGCTTATATAACTCATTAATATCATATTTATTATCTAGCGCAAAATCTAGATATTTAACAGCATTTAATTCATTTAGTTTATTTAAGACATTTGTCTCAAATAGTCTATATGAATCAAAAAGATCATATACATTAATGCTTCTATTTATAAGCTTAAATAATAATTTTATATCATATTTATATATATCAATCTTATAAATCTCATTACTATATAATTCTTTTAATCCCTTATCTTTTAATTCCCCTAATATAAATTCTTTATTTAACTTAAAATATTTAAACCCTTCAAGTCTATATCCCATCTTTATAGCGTTTAGTGTTTTTATAATGCTTGTATAATCTAGCTTATTCTTATCAAGAATATTATCAAACACACTAAAATGTTTATTATAACTATCACTTAATATTCTATAATCTTTTAAAGCTGTAAGGCCTAATAAAGCTTTAAGGTATTTAGGTTTACGACCATTTTTAGTATATGGAATAAGACTATGCATAAGACGTCTATATTTAGGTCTTAGTGATTTAAATATTTTTTTCTTATAATTTAATAATTCATCTAGTATATCATTATTATCTATACTATATACATTATCATTAAATACTTTATTTATTATATCACCTGATTTTTTTAAAGCTTCAGAGTCTTCACGGCATAAATTTATAGAATCAATATATTCTAAAATATGCTTCTTATTAAAAAATTCTTTAATAAAATATGGTGATTCAACTAACGTATTATATGTATTATAGAAGATTATATAATCATCTAGATTATTAATTTTAAAATTATAAAGTTTATCTATATCATTAATATTTTTAAGAATTGGACTTAACTCTTCTTTAACAACCTTTAGGATCTTTAAATCGTTTGATGTTATCTTATTCTTTTTTATAAGATAGAATGGACATTCTCTATAATCGTATTCTACTACTTTTTTATATGTCTTATAATCGTTAATGTAATCATATACATTTTTATAATAATTATAATTAAGGGAATTATCATCAATTTCAAGGTCTGATTTATAAGATTTTGATATTGAATAATTTGTAAATATTTCATAAGGAGTTAAATTATATTTATTAATTTTATTATGTAATGTATTTGCATAATCATTTAAAATATTTTCAATACCAATTGTATCCTTAATTGATTTCTTTGCTTCTTGTGATGTCTTAGTTTTCTCTTTAAATAATGTATCATATAAATCATTTATAACAACTTTTTTATTTGTTTTTGCAGAATGAAGCGGTAATGTAAAATCACCTAAGTCATTCTTTAAAAGCTTATCGTATACAACATTTAGGGCTGCAAGTTTTTCAGATACAAATAATACTTTTTTACCATCATATATAGCACTTGATATTATATTTGTAATAGTTTGAGATTTACCGGTTCCAGGTGGTCCTTCAAGTACTATACTTTCTCCTCTTCTTATTGCCTCTATTGCCTTAAGTTGTGTATGGTCAACATCTACTATACACATTGGATCAATATCAAGGTTTGCAGGGGGTGCATTTAATATAGGCAAATCATTTAATAAACTTTGTATTATATTATTTTTAGTTATTAACTTTTCGTTTTCTATTAAATCTTGATACATATTTATTTTGTTAAAACTAAATAGAGAAATAAACATTCTATCATCACAATAATATCCTGTAGGTTTAAGTGATTGATTTACATAAGAAATATAATCTTCTATATTTTCATCTAAAGTTATATTTCTAATATCAAGTCTTTCTTCATTTAAAAGTTTATATTTAAAATTTGGATTTAATGTGCATTCTTCTTCATATAAAGATATTTTATATACTCTTGCGCTTGACTCTATTTTAATAGGAACTAAAACAAGTGGTGCCATATAATGCTCACCATTTTCTTCATAGTTAATTAGCCCAAAAGACATATATAAAATATTAAGACCTTTTTCAGTTAATGCCTCATTATTTTTCTTTATTAAATTTTTAAGCACATTAATAACTGAACCACTTCTTTTATATAAAAGTATTTGATTCCGAGTTATGTATTTTTCCACCTGAGGATAAATATCCTCATAGGCTATATCTGACTTAGATAAATCCTTCTCTCCACTAAACTTAGATACATACTTATCTATATTAAATACTTCAAGCTTTGTATCTTTAAACAAGGACTCGTAAATCCTTTGGGGCGAATCCGCCATCAATTCAAGTGAAGTGTGAAGTCTATCTTTAAAGTTTATCAGATTATTCATTCTAGATAGGTCTAGAAGCCTATTCTGAAAGCTCTTTAAATTCATTTACTTCATTCCTCCATAATTTTCTGTTAGACTTTGTATCATAATACTAGCACAAAAAAATAAGCATTTCAATTATATAACATTATGAAAGTATCTTTCATAAAAGTTATACTTTTTTTATGCTTATTTTAAATATTTATTATGGCGTTGTTAAAACAATCTATCCAAGCATTATATTATAATAATTTGCAATAACTTCAGGTATCTTATTTCCTAATATTTCATGTAAGTTAATAATGTCAGTAGCTTTTATACCACTTTTTAATGATAATTCAAAATAATCTTCTGATTTATCTTTCATTAAATATCCTTTTCTTTCATGGTGGTCATATCTAACATAACCTAAAAAATAAAAATAAATTCCTTTAGGCTTCAACGCTATAGCATTATTTAAGTAATTTTCAATTTTGTCAATTTCTTTTCTAAATAATAAAAATGGCTTTTTACCTCTTAGATTTGCAACTGCTAAATAAAAGAAAGATTCAGAATCGCCTAAGTTATAATTAACATTTCTTTCGAACAATTCAATTGCTTCATCATATAGTTTTTGTTGTAATTTACATATCCCCATCGAAAAATTCGCCTCATAATTTTGAGGATTATCATTTAATACTTTATTATATGAATTTATTTTTTTAGTTAAATCTATAAAATTCATTTTATTCATTATTGAATCTCTAGAAATATATACATCATTCCCACAATAGCTACATTTTCTAGAATCTTCATTCAAACTAGCCCCGCAGCTAGGACAATTAATTATTCTTCCTTCCATAGTTATCCTCCATTTTTAAGGCCATTCTTCCTTATGTGAACCATCGCACCTTTTTATTCTTTTATACCCTTTTATAATGCCAATTATTAATCCATATTTTCTTATAGATAGTATCATATAATCAGAACATGTTGGATAATAACCACATCTACTTCTTACCTCTATAGGCGCAAATTTTTGATATAAATGAACAATAAAAATTGCAATATCTTTTAAGCGCAAAATCAAATACACTAATAAGCATATTAAACAAATGATAATACATTTATTTATTGGTATATTACAAATTGTTTTTAGCATAAAAAACAATATTATAGTGCTTAATAAAGGCAAAATAATATTCATAATTATTTCAAAAATATATATTTTAGGATTCGAATATCTATATTTATCGGCATTTACTTCCTCTCTTGAGGGTAAATCTTCTAAGGCTATCCATAAACCATTCCCAATATTAATATATTCTTTCCCATCTTTTTCTATTTTGTGTTGTGACATAACAAAAATAGGTGGATTTTAAGCCACCTGTTTCCTTTCTACTGTTCTTTCTTTTCTCTTAGTTTAGCTTTAGCTGCACTAACATTATTTTTAAATTGGTCATCTGCAGTAGCTACTTGGCAAACATATTGCTCACCAGGAACAACTATCTTAAACTGATTTGTAGTCTTTAAAACTTTAGAAAGTTTATCTTGCCCACAACCATTTTGGGTATGAACAAATAGTTCTGTTTGTAAATTAGTAGTTGTGATATTTGTTACATCTTTATAGAAATATTCAGCCATTCTTTCGTTTCTATAATCACCTAACATATCAAATTCAAGAGAATAAACATAAACTTGCTTATCTGAAAACATTAGCCAAGTACATTCGTAAAGATTTGAATAATCACCTACAAGTAAAGAATTACTATAATTAAATCCGCCAAATGAGAATGGTGGAATTTCTTGAACTTGCTCTTCATCAATTCCAAGTTTATTTAGAGCAACGTTCAAGTTGCAAACTTCCTCAGCTTTTTTCAAAACTAAATCAAAATAAGCATTTGGATCTTTATTTTTTCTCCCCTTTAGAACTGCTAGACATCCTTCTTCTATTTTAAAATATTGATTAAAAATATTTTTTTGTTCTTGATTCATAGTTTTATATCTAGCTAAGTATTCATTGTAAATTGGATTACCATTCAATGTCATAATTTCACCTTACCCTATCCTTCGTATAGGTAAATTATACCCCCCCCCACGATATTTTTGTCAAGCGTTTTCACACTTATTTTAAATATTTGTTTAATAATTTATTTACTACATCTTTAATATTTTTAATTTCATTTTCCATATAATCAATTTTTAAGCCTGCTTTTAGTCCCACATTTATTAAATCACTATCTAATATATTCTTACCCTTACCATTAATAGATGTAGTATGTTCCATATAATATGTATTTGAATAAGTCATGTCATAAGCACTAGATAGTCTATAACATTTAGAATCTATGTCATAAACATATGAAAAATTTTTTGCGTGATCATCTAGGTTATGAGCATAAACATTGAAGCACATTCTTAAAAATAGATTTTTTATATCATCTATATTATTATTAGTTAATATTTTTGTTAGTTTAAATAAATCGTTGTAATCAATGCAAGGGCTTCTAAAATCCGCTTCTAGTAATGCAGCTGCAGTTATCATATGAATTTTTTTGCCATTTAATCTATCAAATCTTTTTATTCCAAAATATCCGCTATTTGTTTTTGATGGGAAAAGTTTTACCTCTGGAATATTTATTCCTATCTCCCTGCAAGCCAGTGCATAATTATATTCACATTCTCCAAAGTTTTTAAAATCATAACTAGATTCAAATTTTATTATCCAATCTATTCCATCAATTTTTACTAAAGCTTTTGGTCTAGCACCTCCTGACGAACCTCCAAAGTGAAAAAGATAATCAATATCTTTATCTTTGTGATTTAATATATCGTTTGCATCAAGCTGATATTTATCCAAATCAAATTCAAATTCCTTAATGAATTCTTCCCAAGGCTCATATTCTAATGCACCCATCCCAGATTTACCAACAATTGATAATCTTTTAAGGCCATCAATGTCCTCAATACCATTTTCATGTAAATATCTATCTAAAAGCAAATTACCCCATGCATCTGGTAGACTATCTCCAAATACTCCAAAGAATCCATTAAAAACATTGTTTTTAGGAATAAATACACCTTCTCTTAAAGGTAGGGAAAATGGTGATATAGAAAAACCATTTTTAATCCATTCTGCATCATATTCAAAAACATATTTATCTTCATATTTTGCAAGATATCCAACTATAGTATTGTTATAAAGTACATTAAGCTTTTCCATATTTAATCACCTCATCTATACTTTTAAAAAAAACATCAGTGAATAAATTTAATATATTATCCACTATATCTAAGGTTACACATAGTTTTGTAAGTGAATGAAGAGATATTTCTCCACTTTTTTCAAATCTTTTTATAGTACCATATGATACATTGGAGGCTTTAGCTAATTCCTCTTGTGTCATATTCTTACTTTTTCTAATTTTCTTAAATCTTTTAGCTACATTTTTAATTATTTCATCTGTTGTTTCATATATCATGGTGTGCTCCTTGTGGATAATATATTATCTATTTTATATGTTTTTTGCGTATTTTAGATAATATGTTATCTATTTCTTTACTATATTATATCACTTTTAATGCTATATATCAATAAAAGGAACCAGTTTAAGTTTAAGAGCTTTTTTAATTGTTTTTATATCATACATAACTTATCCTCATTTCTAGTCCCTAGTTTTTGTCTTCACTCCTTTTTCCCGAGTTTTGCAGTTGTTGTGCTCTAATAAAATATTATTTTAATTTTAT
>CAZJAM010000017.1:0-23613 GCA_964544095.1 uncultured Anaeroplasmataceae bacterium
AAATTGTTCAATATTAAATTTAAGCACAACAACTGCAAAACTCGGGTTATATCACAAAAGGTAAAAAAAAGACCATAAGCATGCACTTATAGTCTTAATTTCTTTTATAGTTTAATTACTCAAGAATTGTAACTACTGATCCAGCACCTACAGTACGTCCACCTTCACGGATAGAGAACTTAGTTCCTTGCTCAATAGCAATTGGGTGAATTAATTCAACAGTCATCTCTGTGTTATCTCCAGGCATAACCATTTCCTTACCTTCTGGTAAAATGATTACTCCAGTAACATCAGTTGTACGGAAGAAGAATTGAGGTCTATAATTTGAGAAGAATGGTGTATGTCTTCCTCCCTCATCCTTTGTTAATACGTAAACCTGAGCTGTGAACTTCTTATGAGGATGAACTGAACCTGGCTTAGCAAGTACTTGTCCTCTTTGGATTTGATCACGAGTGATTCCACGTAGTAATGTTCCTACGTTATCTCCAGCCTCAGCGAAGTCTAGTAACTTACGGAACATTTCAATTCCAGTTACAACTGTAGATTGAGTATCCTTGATACCAACGATTTCAACTGTATCATTTAACTTTAACATTCCACGCTCAACACGTCCTGTAACAACAGTTCCACGTCCAGTGATTGTGAATACATCTTCAACTGGCATTAAGAATGGTTTGTCATTATCACGAACTGGAGTTGGGATATAAGTATCAACAGCATCCATTAATTCATGAATCTTTTCAACCCACTTCTCTTCTCCGTTTAATGCTCCTAGAGCAGATCCACGGATGAATGGAGTTTCATCTCCAGGGAATCCGTACTCGTTTAGTAACTCACGGATATCCATTTCAACTAGATCAACGAATTCATCATCATCAACGATATCGCACTTGTTTAAGAATACAACAATACGTGGAACTCCAACTTGCTTAGCAAGTAAGATGTGCTCACGAGTTTGAGGCATAGCTCCATCAGTTGCAGCAACTACTAAGATTGCTCCATCCATTTGAGCTGCTCCTGTGATCATGTTCTTAACATAGTCAGCGTGTCCTGGACAGTCTACGTGTGCATAGTGTCTGTTAGCAGTCTCATACTCAACGTGTGCAGTATTGATAGTGATTCCTCTCTCACGCTCTTCTGGTGCTCCATCGATTTGGTCGTAAGCCATAGCTTTTGCATGACCTTCCTTAGCTAAAACGTTAGTAATAGCTGCAGTAAGAGTTGTTTTACCGTGGTCTACGTGTCCGATTGTACCAATATTTACATGTGGTTTACTACGATTAAATTTTTCCTTTGCCATATTAAATGGTCCTCCTAATATATTTTTTTATTTTTTTTCAAAAATTTAACAATTTTTTTAATTCATATAGATTTTATAATATTTAAATTACAAAATCAAGTATAAATTAGTTTTGTCCTCTCTTTTTAATAATATCCTCTTGAATATTACGTGGACATTGCTCATAATGATCCATTTGCATTATGAATGTTCCTCTTCCTTGAGTGTTAGAACGTAGTGATGTTGCATATCCGAACATCTCTGCTAGTGGAACGAATGACTTAATTAACATTGCGTTTCCTCTCTTCTCTTGTGAATCTAGACGTCCACGACGAGAAGTTAAGTCTCCAATTACGTTTCCAACATAATCTTCTGGAACGATTACATCTACAACCATGATTGGTTCAAGAATAACTGGTTTACATTTATCCTTAGTTGCCTTTAATGCCATAGATGCAGCAATCTTATATGCCATTTCTGATGAGTCAACCTCATGGTAAGATCCATCAAATAATGTACATTTAACATCAATAACTGGGTATCCAGCAAGAATTCCATTTGGCATAGCCTCTTGTAATCCCTTATCAACTACTGGAATATATTCTCTTGGAACTGATCCTCCAACTACTGAATCAACGAATTCATATCCCTTACCAGGATTTGGTTCAAACTTGATCCAAACGTGTCCATATTGTCCACGTCCTCCTGATTGACGGATGAACTTTCCTTCAACGTCAGCAGCTTGAGTTATAGTTTCACGATATGAAACTTGAGGAGCTCCAACAGTAGCTTCTACCTTGAATTCTCTCTTCATACGGTCAACAATGATGTCTAGGTGTAATTCACCCATTCCGGCAATAATTGTTTGTCCTGTTTCAATATCAGTATATGTCTTGAATGTTGGATCCTCTTCAGCAAGCTTAATTAAAGCTGCAGTCATCTTCTCTTGGTCAGCCTTAGTCTTAGGCTCAACAGCAACAGAGATAACTGGTTCTGGGAATTCCATCTTCTCAAGAATTACATCAAATCCTTCAGCAGTTAGAGTATCTCCTGTAGTAGTATTCTTAAGTCCTACTGCAGCAGCGATATCTCCAGCAAATACTTCTTCGATTTGTTGTTGGTGGTTAGCGTGCATTAATAAGATACGAGAGAATCTTTCCTTTATGTTTTTAGTTGTATTTTGAACATAAGATCCAGATACTGCATGTCCTTGATATACACGGAAGAAAGTTAATCTTCCTACGAATGGGTCAGTTAATACCTTAAATGCTAATGCAGCAAATGGAGCATCATCAGATGGGTGAATATCTTCTTCTTCACCATCAGCCTTATGACCAACTGTTGATTGAACATCAATTGGAGATGGAAGGTAATCAACTACACCATCAAGCATTCTCTTAACTCCCATGTTGTGGAATGCAGATCCACAGAATACTGGGAAGAACTTAACTGCTAAAACTGCCTTACGAATAACAGCCTTAATTTCCTCAGTTGAGATTTCCTCTCCTCCAAGGTATTTTTCCATTAAGTTGTCATCGAATTCAGCAACAGTCTCGATTAATAAATCTCTCTTCTCTTGGCAGATGTCTACAAGGTCAGCTGGAATTTCAACTTCATGATAAGTCTCTTCAGCATCTCCTTCATAAACATAACCCTTCATTTCAATTAAGTCTACATGTCCCTTAAATTGGTCCTCAGCACCAATAGGCCATTGAACTGCAGCGGCAGTAGCTCCTAATCTATCATGGATAGTGTTAACTGAATATTCGAAATCAGCTCCAACCTTATCCATCTTATTTACAAATACAATACGTGGAACGTTATAATCTGTAGCTTGTCTCCAAACTGTTTCAGTTTGAGGCTCAACTCCAGCTTGTCCGTCTAGTACTGTTACGGCACCGTCTAGTACACGAAGTGAACGTTGTACTTCAACAGTGAAGTCTACGTGACCTGGAGTATCAATAATGTTTACACGATAATGATCTCCCTTATAAGGCCAAATAGCAGTTGTGGCAGCAGAAGTGATAGTTATTCCTCTCTCCTTCTCCTGTTCCATATAGTCCATTGTAGAAGCTCCATCATGAGTTTCTCCAATCTTATGAATTTTTCCTGTATGGTAAAGGATACGCTCAGTTGTTGTAGTTTTACCTGCATCAATGTGAGCCATAATTCCTATATTACGGTATTTCTCTAATGGGTATTCTCTTGCCATAATAACTTATCCTTCCTTTATCAAATTAGAAACGGTAATGAGCGAAAGCCTTATTAGCTTCAGCCATTCTATGAGTGTCATCTTTCTTCTTAACAGATGCACCTTGTCCGTTTGATGCGTCTAAGATTTCCTTAGCTAACTTTTCTTCCATAGTCTTCTCGTTTCTTAAACGAGCATATGTTGTTAACCATCTTAATCCTAGTGTTTCTCTTCTTTCAGGTCTTACTTCAACTGGTACCTGATAGTTTTGTCCACCAATACGACGGCTCTTAACTTCAACTGTTGGCATAATATTTTCCATAGCTTGGTTAAAAACCTCAAGTGGATCTTGTCCTGTTGTTTCCTTAACACGGTTAAATGCACCGTATAAAATGCTTTGCGCAGTTCCCTTCTTACCATCAAGCATGATAGCATTAATAGTTCTAGTTACAAGCTTAGAACCATATATTGGATCTGGAAGCACGTCTCTCTTAGCGATATGTCCCTTACGAGGCATGGCGATTCCTCCTTTTAAATCTTTATTTTCTAATGTTTAGAATGATTATTTGTTTTCTTATTTATTATATAAAATATTACTTCTTAGCAGCTTTAGGCTTCTTAGCTCCATATTTAGAACGAGCTTGTAGTCTTCCAGCTACACCAGTAGTGTCTAGAGCACCACGAATTATATGGTATCTAACTCCTGGAAGATCCTTAACTCTTCCTCCACGAATTAATACTGTACTGTGCTCTTGTAAAGAGTGTCCAACTCCTGGAATATAAGCAGTAACTTCCATTCCATTAGTTAACTTAACACGGGCATACTTTCTTAAAGCTGAGTTTGGCTTCTTAGGTGTCATTGTAGTAACACGAGTACAAACTCCACGCTTTTGAGGAGCGTTTACTTCAGTATACTTCTTTTGAAGTGTGTTATACCCAACTCCAAGGCTAGGTGACTTACTCTTTCTAGTCTTGTCTTGTCTTCCTTTACGAACTAATTGTGCAATTGTTGGCATAAAATGTTCTCCTTTCTACCACAAAGTGATATTTACATTTTTATTAATTACCATAAAATTATTCATGTGAATTTTTTCACAGCGATACTATTTTATTCTATTAGCTTTATAAAGTCAACAAAAAAAGTTAAAAAAATGCAATTTTCTTCAGTATAGAGAAACACGCGATTATGTGTAATTGCGTTTTTCCCACAGTTATCGGATATCTTAAAATAATTATTTTTTTAAATTTTTATTAAAAAAAGGCCGAATAAGTCTTTACTCGGTCTCGTGTGTTTCTTAAAATGATACTTCTTTTTACAAAAAAATAGGTTATAATAGTATGGAATTCCTATATTTTTATATAAATGTCCTCGTAGCACAGCTGGATAATGCATTTCCCTCCTAAGGAAAAGATCATGCGTTCAAATCGCATCGGGGACGCCAGATTTTATAATAATAAAGACTGAAAAAGTCTTTTTTATTTTATCATACATAACTTATCCTCATTTCTAGTCTAAGTTTTTGTCTTCACTCCCAATTGTACATATTCATTATAGCCTTAACAAACCCCTCTAACAGTATTCTAAACCTTATTATAATGAATTATTTCGCTCATCTTTTGCGAATTATCTTAGAAAAAACAGCAACTAAGCCAAAATATTCTTTTCTACATTCATTATTTGTTATAATTAAAAATATTTAAAGTCCAACCTCTTCTATTCCCTTTATACTTTTTTCATAATAAAATTTATCCATTTATTATCTCTATTTAAATTATCATCAGTTATTTTATAATCGATTATTTTTAAATTAGTATTTTCTAAATAATGATTAATTGAATTCTCAGTTAGATAAATATAATATCTATCATCTATTACTCCTTCAAAATAACCATATTTAAAAGAACTATACATAATACCATCTTTTTTAAGCATATTACCGCAATATGTAAATGCTTTATCCAATAATTCTTTTTTAATATGGAGTAATGACGCTGATGCCCAAATATAATCATATTCTAAATATATCTTAGAACAATCTAAAATGTCTTTACAAAAAGCATTTAAACCTTTGGTTAATGCTTCATCAACGAATGTTTTTACATTATCTTTTCTTTAATATAAATAACCTTCTTAACTCTTTATCTTCTCCTGGCCAACTAAAATGCTTTAAATCCACTATATCATAATATTTATTAAACACGCCTTTCCATTCAGAATCGCTAAGAGATGTCATTCTAAGAATATTATCTATGTATATGCCATTACCCTTAATGGTATATACATTCCTAACATCACTAGGATTAATATAGTAATTTAATCCTACTATTATAATTCCATCTTTATTTAATATTCTATTAAAACCTTCTATTATATTTAATGCCATAGGATATGGCACTATATCAAGCACATTTATTGATACTATCATATCAAACTTATCTAATGTGTTATTAATCCATTTATCATCAATAAGACTTGTATTAATACACTTGTTAAAATAGCTAGATAAATAATTTATAAGCTTAAAAGAATTTGGAACTACATCAACTGCAAATACATTATTATCACCCGCAAGCATTAAAGAAGCCCATCCATTACCACATCCATAATCAAGTATTTTTTTATTATGAATTGTTTTAAATAATTCATTAAACAAAGGGGATGGAGACATGGTATCAATATCAAAATCAATATTAATTTTATCATAATCTACTTTATACATATTATTCCAAAATGCTTTTAAATTTTCATAATCATTATTCATATTAATATCCTTAAGCTATATTTTTAAATTCCTTATTTATTATCTCTTTTAATTCTTCTTTTTCTTTATTACTTATAAAAGCGTAATCTACTGAATTATTAAGAAGCCACAAAACATCATCATTTGTTAAATCATATATACTATTAATAAGCTTATATTCATTTCTAATGTTTGTATTTGATACAGTCATATCATCAGTATTAAGAGTTATCTTAATACCATAATCTTTTAAACGTTTAAAAGGATAATTTATTATACTATCTACTGCCTTAGTATCAATATTAGATTTAGGGCATAACTCTAAACATATATTATTAGATTTAAGCATGTTAATAGTATCAAAAGAATTAAGAGAATGTATTCCATGTCCTATTCTTTTAGCACCGAATGCTATAGCGTCATTAACAGATTTATAAGAATCTGCTTCTCCTGCATGTATAGTAAATGGAATATTTAGGGATGAGGCATACAAGAATAAATCTTTAAATGATGCGGTAGGATATAATCCTTCAGCACCTGCAAGATCTATTGCACATACTCCATTACCTAAATAATGGTTTGCGACATCTATAGTATCTTTATTTAATTTATAATTATCATTACCTCTCATAAGGCATAATATTAAATTAGATTTAAGCTTACTTTCCTTAAGTCCTTCAATTGCAGCTTCTACTACCATATCTTGTGTAAGAGACTTAGTCAAATGCAATTGTGGTGCAAATCTAATTTCTGCATATATTAATCCATCATTATATAAATTATCTAATAAATCTTTAACTGCAAGTTTAATTGAATCTTTTGTTTGAAGTAAAGATAATGGAAATTCAAATTTTTTAAGATATTCATTTAAATCGTGATTATCGTTTGAACATGCTAATAATTCATTTAACTCTAAATCACTTAACTCTTCCATACCATTTAATTTAATAAGCTTTTTTACAGTACTAAGCGGAAGTGAACCATCTAAATGTAGGTGTAAATCTATATAGCATTTTAAATTATCAATTATTTTATTATCCATAATATATACCTCATATTTCTTTGTGTAATTTTAATATTCAAAAAAACACTTGTTTTATTTTATTAATGGAGGTTTGCGCCTTCAATAAATTTTCTATCTTTGTCATATGAATTACCTTTAATTATCTTTAAGATTATTATACCATATTGTTAAAATTTTCTATTTTTTATTCTGCTTTATATTTTGTTATTCAATATTCATCAATGACAGAAAATGTGTTTTTTCACACTTTTTGTCATTGCATAGGCGGTTTTATTGATTTTTTGGGGCTTTTATGTTGCAATTTGTGTGTAATAGAGGAGGACAGCAAGAATGGAAATTAAACGAGATTTTTATTTAAACAAATTAATTAGAAGTATACACAATAATATGGTAAAGGTAATCACAGGAATAAGAAGGTGTGGAAAATCATATCTATTAAATCCTTTGTTTAAAGATTATCTTCTTTCCATAGGTGTATTAGAAGATAGAATCATACATATCGATTTATCTAATTTAGAAAATGCAACATTAACAAATCCAATTAAATTAGACGAATTCATAAAATCTAAAATCAATAAAACAGATGAATTCTTTCTTTTTATTGATGAAATTCAATTTTGTGAAAGCATACCTAATCCTGCATTTGAAGGATACAAAACAAATGATAATGCAATACCACAAATAAATTTCTATCAAGTGTTAAATGGTCTTCTTTCAACATACCCTAATGTAGATATATATGTAACTGGAAGTAATTCACATCTTCTATCCTCTGATGTCTTGACTGAATTTAGAGGAAGAGGATGGCAAATAGACCTTACACCACTTTCATTTAGTGAATATATGAGTGCTTTCCCACAAAAAGATAAAAGAACACTATTCGAAGAATACCTTACTTTTGGTGGCATGCCAGCTATAGCCCAATACGGAAATATTCAAGACAAAATAACTTATTTAAATAATCTATTCGAACTAACTTATATTAAAGATGTTCTTGAGCATGCTAATATAGTAGATAATGCTCCTATAAAAGAATTGTTGACAGTGCTTGCATCAAATGAAGGTTCATTAATATCAATTAACAAAATATCAAAACTTTTTAATCAAAAAGAAGACAAATCAATTTCTAGAGTATCTATTGAAAAGTATTTAAACGCCTTTAAATATTCATTCCTTATAAATGAGGTAGGGCGTTTTGATATAAGAGGAAACAAATTAATTGCAAGTAGCAAAAAATATTATTTTGCTGATTGCGGATTAAGAAATGCTCTTCTATCATTTAGTCAAAATGATAGAGGACATTTAATGGAATCTATAATTTATAGAGAACTTAGAAGGCGTGGATATGCTGTTAATGTTGGTGTAGTTCCAGCAGTCGAAACAAATAAAGATGGCACAAGGACTAGAAAGCAATTTGAAGTAGATTTCATTGCTACTATGGGAAGTGAAAAAATCTACATTCAATCAGCTTATAGAATTTATAATGATGAAAAACTTGAACAGGAATCTAATTCATTTTTAAAAATTAATGACTCTTATAAAAAAATCATTGTTGAAGGGGATTTACTTATCCCATACATAGATAAAAATGGTATAGAACATATAGGAATAATTGACTTCCTTTCCGACAAAAAATACATTTCATAAAATTACATTTTAATTATTTGCACATCATTCCAATAATTGATTAGGTATTCCTATAAGCAATTATCTAGTTATATTTGATTTTTTTTAGTATAATTGTTATATGAGACTAATAAACAATTATACAATAAGGAAATCTACAATTAAAGATATTGATCAAATAATGGATATTTATAAAATTGCTAGAGATTTTATGATTAAAAATGGCAACCCAACTCAATGGGGCTTAAATTATCCCACTAAAGATTTAATAATAGGAGATATTAATAAATCTATAAGTTATGTTATTTGCGCAAATGATAAAATATGTGGAACATTCGCTTTTATTATAGGTGAAGATCCTACTTATAAAGAAATAAAAGGAGCTTGGCTAGATAATTCAGCATATGGGACAATACATAGAATCGCAAGCAACCAAATATCTCATAAAATATTTGAGGCAGCACTAGAATTTTGCCTAACTAAAATAGGTCATATACGAATAGACACACACCTAGATAATAAAGTTATGCAAAAAAAGATACTTAATAACAAATTTAGAGAATGTGGAATAATAACAATTAAAAGAGCTATGAATGATACAAAAGAATTTCATAAAATAAATGATAGAATTGCATACGAAAGGATAGATAAATAATATGAACATTGCAGTATTTTTAGGGGCAACTCTAGGAGATTCGGATAAAATTATAACAGAGACTACTAAATTAGGTCATTTTATAGGAAGTAATAATCACACATTAGTATATGGTGGATCTGATGCTGGCTTAATGAGGGTAATCGCAAAATCTACTCAAGAGAGTGGTGGAAAAATAATAGGTGTTGAATTAAAGATGTTTGATGATTTAGGTGCTTCTTATTATAATGTTGATAAATTTATAGTAACAGAAACTATTCAAGAAAGAAAGAAAATAATGATTGATACATCTGACGCATTTATCGCAATACCTGGTGGTGTTGGTACACTTGATGAAATAAGTGAAATAATTTGTATTAATAAGCTTGAGGAAAATCATAGACCTGTTATATTATTAAATATAGATGGATATTATGAAGGACTAAGAGAGCAAATTAAAACAATGGTTAAATATAACTTTTTATCACAAGAAAATGCTGATTTAATATCTTTTGCTTCTAACACTGATGAAATTATAAAAATATTAAATAACTATAATAGTAATATAAGGAGATAATTTAATGACTAAATCAATTGATGCAGATAAAGCTTTAGAATCTTTACTTCTAGGTAATTTAGATTATATAGACGCAAAAACAAATCATCATGGGGATATATCTCATGATAAAAGAATGCACCTACACAATCATGGGCAAAATCCATATGCCCTAGTTGTTTGTTGTAGTGATTCTAGAGTTGTACCTGAAAATATATTTATGAAAGGTTTAGGAGATATATTTGTTATAAGACTTGCTGGAAATGTTTTAGGTGATTTTGCGATGGGCTCTATTGAATATGGAATAGAACATTTAGGAATCAAGCTAGTATTAGTAATGGGACATAGTGGATGTGGTGCAGTTCATGCAGCACTTGAAGGCTCTCATGACCACTATATTGGTCTTATAACGAAAGAAATACAAAACGCAATAAAAGATGAGAGTTCTCCTCTTATTGCTTGTAAGAAAAATGTATTGTATCAAATAAATAAAATTAAAAATTCTCCTATTCTTAAAGATGATTTAGATAAAGTAAAAATTGTAGGAGCAATTTATCATACACATAGTGGAAAAGTTGAAATATTAAAATAAATGAAGGATAGCTTATTTGCTATCCTTATAATTTTTATTAAGCATAAATTTTAATTACTTCAATTTGACTTCAATGAAATAGTGACCTAATTTCAATGATAAATCATTTATTATATTTATTCTCTATTAATTTATATTTTTTCAACTAATTCATGATTTGTTTGATATTTCTTTTCTCTAGGCATTTCTACTTGTATTAAGTATTTTTGCGCGACTAAATTATCTAAAACATTTTTTCTAATAAAAGTAGAATTTGATACATTTAAATGTGATGTGATTTCTTTTACATTTTTATAATCATTAAAACAATAGCACAATATCTTTATATCATACTTACTTGGATTTTCTATTATACCATTTATCTTAATAGCTTCTTCATCTATTGAAACTCCTCCTTCATATGTCAAATCAGGTAAGGTAATAGAAAATTGATTATATTTACTTCTTATAAAAGGTTTATGTAATTCATCTGCATCTTTATAATCATCTAATATTTTTTCAAATCCTGTTCCCTTAGCTTCCATAATGTTGCATAATACAAATGTATTACAGATAAGTTCATTTCTTCTATTAGATATTAATTTATCTAATTTATATGAAATTAATGTTTCATCATTTTTAAAAATAGAGCCTGGTGAAGAAATTACCAACCTATTTTTAAATAAATCAACACAGATATCAGATCCTTTTATAAAATAATCCCTATGTGCAATTGAATTTATTAAGCTTTCAAAAATACTTCTTTTAGGGTATGCATCAAAATCTATTCTATAAGTTTCTTTTTTTATAAATCCGTGATTAGTATGTAAATTAATAAAATTCCACATAAAATCAAGAGAATCAATTAAATTACCACAATATCTATTACTTGCAAGTATTTTGTCATCTCCTCTAGTTAATCCTTGATATATTGAACAAACTACACTAGTATCATTACCATCATAATCATCTTTAAATAATAATGCACCTTTAGTCAAATATCCAGCTTCATTAAAAAATCCAATTGATGCCAATTTTTTTTCGCTTAGTTTTGAATTTATATATTTTTCATAAAATTCTCTAAGTTTCTTAAAATCATCAAAATTAAATTTAATATCAGTTATTGCGGTATCATATTTAACTTTTTGATTATTAACACTCATAGAAATAATTTCTTCGCTAGTAGCAGCTGAGGTATATCCATCTCTTCTTTTAAAAATACAAGGCAATCCTTGATATGTAAATATTATAGGTTTTACATCTGATTCTAATATATCGATTTTCAATATATAGCGAGTTTTATCATTGATCACATACGAGATTGCATTTGTAGTTATTTGCGGCAAAACATCAAAATGTTCTTTTAATGTATGATAAAAATATAATTTTTCTTTATCAATTTCATCACTTTCAAAACCGATAAGTTTGTAACTTTTATCTTCAACTCCTATAAATAAAACTCCGCCTTTAGAATTAGCAAATCCATCGATAGTCTTAAGCCAACCTATTACATCATCTTTATTAAGCCTAGCTTTACATTCGTATTGCATATCTTCTGTTATATAATTATTAAAAATATCTTTTAAATACATAATTATCACCTAATAATATTATACTTCAATGAAACTTCAATGTCAACTTCAATGAAACTTCAATGAAATAGTGACCTAATTTCAATCTAAAAGAAAGGGTAAAAAGACAAAAGAGAAGCCTTTTTGTGCTTCTCTTCATTTAATTAGTATTTAAAAGTCTATCTTTGAATCTAGAAATTTCAGCATTATACATAATATTTTCATCATATAAATTGCTAAAAAGCTCCAATAGATCATCAAGTATTACATCACCTTGTTCTAGGTATTCCTTAATATTTATATTATTAACCTCAATCTCTGCTTCAAATGGAGTTTTAAACTTAAATAAATCTTTTTCATCAATATTTCTATTTATAATTCCATAAATAGAAAGTTTTTTTAATATACTATCATCACTTATCTTATAAAACCTAAATTCACATATTAAAGTATACGGTGCTGGAATATCTTCTTCTTCAAGAAGCATTGCGTTATAGTATATTTGTTTTAAATCAGACATATTAACACCTACTTCTTATATTTTTTTGAATAATATATTGTATTTATCTCTTTAAACAATTCGTTATAAGAATTACTTTTAATTATAATATCTGGATTCTCAAATGTCTTATTTGATTCGAAGGTTGCTTTAATATCAGATGCTTCTAGTAAATAATTGGAAACTGAAGACGATGTAAGAGAGGCTATTCTAAGTCCATTCTTATATGCATATTCTTTAATTCCATACATTAGTTTTACGTTTTTATTATATATTTTTAAATAACGTAGGTCTTTTCCTTCACCAAAATCATCAAGAACTTCACTTATTACGCAATAATAATTATCTTTAAATGCTTCATATATTTTATCTATATTATCTTTTGTATCAATCAAAAGATAATTTAATACTTCTTTATCTTCTAAAATTTCTCTTTCAAATATATTACAGTACGCTCTATCAATACGAGCTCTATAATAAAAATTATTAAATCTATAATTTTTATTTGATACTGTAATAAACATTGAATCATCTATAACGTAATTAACAAATGGTATAGCGTTCATCTCTTTAAGTTTATCTATTATAACTTTATTTGTGTTTAAAGGAAGAGGACAAGTATATAGATATTTATGTTCTCTAGTATCATATAGTGCGGCCCCACTACAACATACAACAGGGCACTTTAAATTAAGAGTTGGAAGTATATGTATAAATGTCATAGGAGGACGAGTTGTATATAATGATAAATTAATATCCATATCTATAAATTCATGAATCTTGTATTCAAAAAATCCATGAAGCTTTTCTTTACCTTCAGCTAAAGCTCCTTCTATTCCAATCATAAATAATATATCTTTATTCTTATTAAATCTTGGAAGCCTAAATGTATTTACTCCAAGTGCTATTAATACTCCTACAATTGTAGAACCTATTCTATTTAGACCAAATGCACAAATGCCATGCGATGCGGCAAGACTCTCATTTGGATTAATTGTTACTGATGTAAGTGTTAAAATGGCAACAAATATAGCGTTTGGTTGCCTAAATAAAAGACCTAATATAACAGTTATAATTACACATAGGGCAGTAAGCACATACGCAATAAATGCTTCTACTGCAATTGAGGATTTAATAGTTGCCATACTTAATAGTGGCCATGGAGCGAATAGTTCAAATATTGCGACAAGCGCAATACCTACTCCTCCACCAATAAATGAGGCAATACATCTATCTTTTGCTTGAGTATAACTCTTCTTTCTTGTTGAACCCATAGAATAGGCAGTTGCGATAGAGGCAAAAAACGGATTATATATAGTAAATGCTAAATCATCCGGTACACCATCTATAAGTTCTATAAGCTGCATAGCAAAGTAAAACATACAGCACAAAAATACAGCTATTGCAGTTTTAAATGTTCTTAAACCAATTTTTTTAATCTTCATAAAATCTCCAAATAATTATTTCACGAAAAAATTATATCATATTAGAGTCTATTCTACTAGTAGA
Source organism: uncultured Anaeroplasmataceae bacterium (assembly GCA_964544095.1). GTDB lineage: Bacteria > Bacillota_I > Bacilli_A > Acholeplasmatales > Anaeroplasmataceae > UBA3206. Next base: position 14,202 of record CAZJAM010000017.1, read on the forward strand.
AACCATCCTTACATAATATATTGAAGTCCAAACACTACTAATACAGATACTAAAGCTACTACTATAAGTTTTTGATTTAATAATGATAATATTATTGCGGTAGCTGTTCCTATTAAAGCTATCCATATATTTTCCATAAAATAGAAAATAAATGGGAAAGTTAGCGATGAAAGCACAGCATATGGTACATAATATAGAAAAGATTTAATATATACATTTTCTATTTTCTTATGTATAAAACAAATTGGTAAAGCTCGTGGAATATATGTAACTATTATCATAATTAATATACAAATTATACTATACATTATTCCACCGCCTTTCCATCCTCTTTTATAGGGAATAAGAAAGCACCTATTAAAGAGGCTAGTGATGTAGATATAATTATTTTAAAACCAAGTCCCATTTTATTAATAAATGGTGTGTAATATAGTATGCATGATAATAAAATTGCGATTAATACTACTACAAGAATCTTATAATTCTTCTTCGCATCTGGCACAACTATTGCGATAAACATTGCGTATAAGGCAATCCCCATTGCGTTTATAAGTTTTAAAGGCATTAAATCTGTTAAAAATACTCCAGCTGCAGTACCACCTACCCAACCAAAGACAGGAAGTAACATAAGCCCAAGCATATATTTTAATGTAATCTTTCTTACCTCAGTAATAGATATAGCGTATATTTCATCTGTTATTCCATATCCTATTATAGCTCTTTTATATAGAGGCATATCTGGATCTATTTTTTGAGATAAAGAAATAGACATTAATGCGTATCTTATATTTATTAATAATACAGTTAAGAATACTTCAATATAGGCCGCATGAGCTTTTATTAATTCTACACCGGCAAGTTGACCTGCAGATGATAGATTAGTTAGTGATATTATAATCGATTCAAGTGGTGTAATTCCACACCCATTTGCCGCAACTCCAAAGCTAAATGATACAGCTAAATATCCAAGCCCTATAGGAAGTCCTTTTCTTAATCCATAGATAAAATCATTCATAATTTAATCCTCGCTAAACATAAAAAATTATATCATTTCTTTTCATAATTTAACATAATTATCTAGAATTTATCCTAAATTTATTTTATATACTTAAGTTATACAGGAGGTGATATTATGCCAGACACATTCAAAAGACATGAAAAGAAATACATATTGAATACATCTCAATATAATAAATTACAAGAACTTATATCGCATAATATGAGAAAGGATAAATTTTGTGAAGATAGTCCATATCTTATAAGAAACATATATCTAGATACTTTTAATTCAGATCTTATAAGAATGTCTTGTGATAAACCAATATATAAAGAGAAATTAAGAATTAGAAAATATGGTGATTATAATGATGGCATTGATAAATACTATATTGAAATAAAAAGAAAATATATGGGTATAGTATACAAAAGACGTGTAGCGCTTAAAAAAGATGAACTACACAATTTCACAACTAAAGGTATTATACCTAAAAACAAATCACCTCAAGAAGTACAAATACTTAATGAGATAAAATATTTATTTAATATATATTCTCCAATTCCCAAAAGCTTTATTGCGTATAAAAGAATTGCATATTACGAAATAGGCAATCCTGATTTCAGATTAACTTTTGATACAGACCTTTATTCAAGACACGATGATTTTTCATTTGATAACGATTATCATGAAATGCCTCTTTTAGATAATGGTTATTATCTAATGGAAGTAAAGGTAGGAGATTCAATGCCTAAATGGTTTGCCAGTATCTTATCAGAGATAAAAGCTATACCAGGATCATTTTCAAAATATGGAACAGATTTTAAGATTTCAACAAGAAAGGATAAAACATTATGATACTTAATGCATTAGATACAATACTTACAAATGAACTTACTTTAAAAACTTCAATTATATGTTTAATAACATCTCTTATATTTGGACTTCTTCTAGCGGTCCTATATAAATTTTTCAAGAAAAAACAAGGGTATTCTATTGATATACCACTTGCGTTAATAATACTTCCAATTGGTGTTACAGCCGTTGTAATGATATCAAGAGTTATAGGATTAAATTCTACAATGGACAGGACAACACTTGCCTTCAGCTTTGCAGGAATCCTATGCCTTACACGCTTCCGTTCAACACAACATGACATTTCTGATCTTACATTCATGTCATCATCTATTATATTAGGATTTGTAATTGGTCTTGGTTATATATTATATGCCGTAATAACACTTATAATAATAATGATTGTAATAACTATAGTAACTATTACAAAATTCAATGCCCCATCTATTAAAGAAATGTCACTTAAAATTATAGTTCCAGAATCATTAAATTTTGATAATTTGTTTGATGATATATTAAAGGAATCATGCAAGGTATATAACTTAAAATCTATAAAATCTACAGAATTTGGTACTATGTTTGAACTAAGTTATGTGTTAACACTAAAAGCGGGTGTTAACCAACACGAATTTATAGATAAAATAAGAGAACGTAATGGAAACTTAAATGTTACATTATCTATTAGAAGATTTAATACTCAAGTAATACAATAATGATAGAAAAGAGGAACTAAGCTAGCTCCTCTTTTCTTTTCTTATTATGTTTTATAATAAAATATATCATTATAACTATTGTTGATGCCCCCACAAAAGCTATTGAATCTAATAGCACATCACTAAAGCTTGGAGTTCTACCTACAGTACTTGCCTCAAGTAAGAATTCTGATATAAATGCGTAAAATATACCTGCGACATAATGTATTGATATTCTAAGATAAATATTTATAGTATAAAGGCTTAAGAATAACAAAGATGACACTATACCAAATAATACGAAAAAGCCACCATGTCCAAAAACTTTTCTTATAACTAATATATAATTATCATCAACTACAACAGGCTTTCCTGTGATTTTTTCTTCAACAGTTGCGACATTATCCGCAACAGTTTGCGATACACCACTACTTTCACTACCCGTCTGTATGCTCATATAACTAAAAAGCATAATTAACGCAATATATGAAATTAATAATATTATTTGATATACTATATATTTTTTCATATAATGGCTCTCCTTCATAAATAGTCTTTATAATAATATAATATTTTCTTTATATCTTCAATATAAATTTTCTTTAGTCCATTATAATGTATTTTAAGTTTATTTTCAAATTATATAATTAAAGGGATGAAGCACATCCCATTAATTTACTCTTATAAACTTTATATTATTTAATCCACATACTAAAGCGTCATATACAATATCCGGCATAATTGACGCTTGTTGTATAAAGTTTTCCATATCATTTTCAACATATGATTTTATAATATAGTTTTTGTTAATTACATCAATAAATATTACTTCAAATTTTTGTAATCCTACTTCTTTATAATAAATATCATAATACATGTAATCCTTCACTTATATCACCTACAAATATTATAATAACATTATATTATTAAGTCAATTTTATAGGAATTTAATATACTATGATACTTTATTATCTATCAAGAACTTCACGAAAGTTTCTTCATTAATAGGTTTTGAATAATAATATCCTTGAATAAAATCTATTCCAAGCCTATAGGCTTCATTTACTCCTATCTCATTATCAATTCCTTCAAGCACTACCTTAAGTTTTAATCCTTGAATCATTTTAATAGCTGATATCATAATATATTTAGCATTTTGATCACGGAAATAAGAATTTACTAATTCCCTATCAAATTTAACTATTGAAACTGGCATATCAACAATATAATTTAAATTACTATTTCCTGTACCAAAGTCATCTAGTGAGAAACTGCATCCATACTGAATAAGTTTGTCCATATTATAAAATAAGATTTTACTATTAACACTTTCTCTTTCAGTAACCTCAAAATTTATATATTTAGGATTTACTTTGTATTCTTTCATAAATTCTATAAATCTCTCTGCAAAACCATTACTATTTAATTGTGCAGGGGATAAATTAACCTCAATATATTCAAGGCCTAACTCTTCCATATTATGGTTTTGTATGAACTTACATACATTAATAAATACCTTTCTTCCAAGTTCTATTATTGATCCATTGGATTCACAAATATCAATAAATTTACTTGGCGGTATTATTTCACCTCTATATTCAATTCTTACTAATGCTTCTGCTGACTTATATTTTTTATCCTTAAGTGAATATATAGGCTGATAAAATACTCTAATACCATCATTTTTTAATGCATAATCTAGTATTTCTTCATTATTAAGTTTTTCTTTAATCACATTAATATTTTGTTCATTAATCTCTACAAACTCTAGGTTCTTATTTTTGGCATTATTATACATTCTAAATACAGCTTTACTATATTCATAATAATCTTTTAAAAGTCTAGGATTATCTAAGTATACATATCTAAACATATATTTAGGTTTCTTAAGTGAAAGTTTATTTAAAGCTTCTATATATTCCATATGTTTATCATGGCCTTTAAATATAATTCCATATCTATCCTCAGCCTTAAATATAATTCCATCCTTTAAGTTTGATATTGCTTTTTCAATATCAGAAATATTTAACGCATCGTTATAAGCGTCATTAGTACCATTTATTTCAGGATATACTATAAGAGCAGAAAAGTCATGTTTTCTATTATATAATTCCGATATATATTCTTTATATGCACCTAAATTAAATTCCTGCGTTTCTCTATCAAGATAATATATAGGATTTTCTAATGTTACATATATTATAAATGTACCTAATGTTTCAACAAAGCCTATAACTAATAAAATAAAATTTGTCTTTAAAATATAGTTTGTAATAAACTGTATCATTGCACCTACAGTCCACAAAATCATCCAAATGTTTACAGCCATACTTCTTTTCTTATTCATACTATTTCTTTTTGTAATAGTATAGAATAGAGTTAATAAAATAAATATGAAAGAAAACATATAAGTTATATGTATAATAATTCCAGCTGTATAGTCCCTTAATCCATCACTACCTCTTATAATTTTTATAGGAAGCAATAAAATCACAAGACATGCAATAAATAATATCACAAGAGATACTATAACTCTTTTATAATATTTCCTTTCATTCTTTTTAAATACATCATATAAAACATAAAGGTATCCTTCAAATGCTACAAATATTATAGAGATTAAATATAATTTACATATAAACTTAGTAAACCAAAAAGAGAATATATTATTACATCTTATGCATACAAGCGAAAAAATATCTAGCATTAAAGATAGTAAAATACCAACTGTTTGAAAAATAAATAATCTAGATGATTTAAGCATTATTTTCTTTTGTAATGTGAATAATACAAGAATTAACATGATGTTAATTATTCCTGCAATTTGAAAATATATGTTTATCATAATCGTTTCCTCTAACTTTATTTTAACATATGTTGCCTAAAATTATGAAATGTTTTTTTTAAAAAAATCATTCTCAAGTTGAGAATGACTTATTAATTAATGTTAAATATTAGTTAAATTATATAATGATACTAATATGAATACCTATTTTTTTCATCTCTTATTAATGCTAGTGGAACTAATAAGAGTGGCATAATAATCCTATTATAAAATAATGTATCTAATGCTCCGTTAGATAAGAAATATATTATTACTAGCAAAACCATCATATTAAAAATATCATTTTTTAAAACTCTTTTTATACTAAATCCTAGAAAACCTAGCGCAAGTATAGCGCCAAATATTCCCAATTCAGCAATTGTTTGGAATATATATGAGTGGTAATAAAATACATCAAGTCCTATAGGCTTTAAATAATAATTAGCACTAAATATTCCACGACCAATTAATGGTGATTCTTTAAATATATCAAATGCATACTCATAAATTTTATCTCTTTCGCTTAAATAAAATCCACGATGTACTAAATTGCTAAATACAGTATCTAAATATCCAAGACCTAATAATGCTATTACCGCCGCAAGAAATCCAATGATTATAACTATAGCATATGGAATATCATCCTTAATTTTTTTATGATATTTTATATAATAAGCAATCATAAAAGGGGCGGTTACTATAAGTCCTAAATAACCGGCTCTACATGCCGATATTACATTTGTTATAAAGAAAAGTGCCATATTTATAAGTACAAGGATTCTTGCGCCTACATTTTTATTATTAATAAAATAATATAGGCTTACAACAAATGAAATATTTATTATAGACATTATATGATTTTGATGACTATTACCTATATTAAGACATTTGGTATTTAGTATATATTCAAATGAATTGCCTTCATTAAGGCTAAATCCTATATTAATAAATAACATAATGCATAAAGAAATCGATAATATAATAATAGAATATGCAAGATAATTTTTATCATGAACAAGTAACCTTGCAGAAACATATATAATAAGTGATGATAATAAAAATCTTACTCCCTTTAAAGATTGCGCTCTATCCGGACTATTTAGAATAGATACTAATGCAAGTATTATTATAAGCGTTAAAATCATAAATATTACATCGCTTCTAAGCGTCTCATAAATATATTTATAATTTTTAATAATATAATATATTAAACTCAATATTGCAGGTATTGATACTATAAGTAATATTATTATCTCAATTTTATTTAACCCCTTACTTCTATCACTAAAAGCAGATAGCATAAAATATCCGATTATAGCTTTGGGCTCAGCTTTAAGTAATAGTGTTGGAGTAATTATTATTACTAATGTTAAATAAGCTATAAAAGGAACATTTATAGAATACGAAAAAATAGTGATTAAAGCTAATACTATCATAAAATATTTAGATTCAATTATTGATTTAATCGTTGTCTTAATTTTTTCCATAAAATGCCCCTTTTTAATATTTTATAAAAAAGAGAGGCTAAATCCTCTCTTTAAAATATAGCCTTTATTTAGCTCCCTTATGTCCTAATACAGCAGGAATTGTTTTGAATATCAATCCAAAGTCATAGAATAATCCCCTTTTAGTAAAATAAGCTAATTCAATAGATTGTCTTTCACCATGAGAATATTCACTTTCTCCTCTACCATATACTTGCCAGTATCCTGTTAAACCAGGCTTACCTGAAAGTAATATTTTTTGTTCACCAGGGAAATAATTATTTAATTCATTTTCTGCAATTGGTCTCCAACCAATTACTGACATTGAGCCAAATAATATATTAAATAATTGTGGTAATTCATCAAGAGATGTTTTACGTAAGAATTTACCAAATTTAGTAATTCTTGGGTCATTATCTAATTTTCTTTCTCTTAACCATATCTCTTTTTGTTCTTTTGTAAAATACTTATCTACGTTATTAGCATCAACATACATTGATCTAAACTTGTAAACTTTAATCTTTTTACCTTTATAACCTATTCTTTCATCTCTATAAATTGGATGTCCTTTAGTAGCGAATAAGTTTATTATCCATAAAATTAGAAGCAACCAAGATATTAATATTATTACTATTAAGGAAGAAAATAAGTCAAATACTCTTTTCCAAAAGAAATACCACCAATTACCTTTAACCTTAGTAAGCTTTATTTCACTACGATTTAATGATGGATTTTCATCATTTACTAATTTCTCCATATAACAATTTCCTATAATTAATTATTGTTTTCAGCCTTATTCTCATCAATATTATTCATATTATGATTATAATCTCTATAACCATAATATTGATAATCTTTACGAGATTCAAGCTTATATTTTGTAACGTTAATACCAAGGATGTTCGCATTAACTTCTTTTAATGATTTAATACAATCCTTAACATCCTTCTTCTTAAATTGATTCATGGCTACATTGAATATTACACCATTAACCATCTTAGAGATTATAAGGGAATCTGTACAAGCTAGTAAAGGAGCTGAATCAATGAATACATAATCATATTCAAGCTTTAATTCATCTATAAGGCTCTTAAGCTTAGTTGATTCAAGAATTACTGTAGGATTTGATATTTTCTTACCAATTGTAATAACATCAATTCCCTTATCAGTATGCTTAATTAATTCTTCTTCATTAATTTCACCATCAAGATATTCAACTATACCATTATCCTTATTAAGATTAAATATTTGATGTAATCTAGCTCTTCTAACATCAAGGTCAATAAGAATTACCTTCTTATTGTTTAATCCAGCAGTATAAGCAAGATTAGCGACAACACTACTCTTTAATTCTGACTCTCCTGAAGAAGTAACCATTATTACCTTTATTTTCTTATTAAAGTCTGAATATTTAATTCCATTTAATATTCTATTATATGGGTCCATTGATATAATAGATCCATCAATAAGTTCATGTCCTGGATTTTTTTCTTTATTTTTATCATCAACTTGAACACCAATTATTGGATATCCAATTGCCTCTATTTCATCTTTAGTTTTAAACTTAGATGAAGTGAATTCCTTAATAAATGCATATGCACATGCAACAACTGCGCCAACAAGGAATGATATTATTACATATAACAATACATTTGGTCCTACATATGAAGCATCTAATGCATCTTGTGGTTGATATGCAATAGTAATATAACAAATTAAATCATCTGTTGTAGCTGCATTAGAATCATTTTCCATAGATTTAATAGCCTTTGTTACAGCATTAACCATCGCAACGGCTCTTTCTTTATCAGTATCTACTACTTTTATCTTTACATATAATGAGTTAGTATCAGCAGATGCTGAAACCTTAGAACAAATAAGTGCTTCTGTGATTTTTGTATCATGTTTTTCGTTATACGCAACAACACTTGAGTTTACAGCCTCATTATTAATTAAATCTGTACTTTCCATTGCCTTTTTCGCAATAGATTCATCTGTAATAAGATTAGTTACAGTATATACATATCTAATAGAATTAGAAACATCTACATTATTTGAAGAACTAGTAGTTGGAACTTGAACAACTATTGAAGAGTGTGCACTATATGTGGGTGTTACACCAAGCTTAACATATAATGTACCTACTAAAGTAATAGCTACAACAATTATTGCCATAACTATCCAATTCTTCTTTACAGCTCCAATTAAATCCCTAAGACTTATTCCTTTACTTTCCTCATTATCATTTTTCATATTTTCATCCATAATTTTGCCCCTTTAATTTACATATTAATTAATACCCAATTATTTTATGCCATATGCCTTTTTAAAAAATAGGTTATATAACATTGATAATACTATAAAATTATACCACACTTATTAATAAAAAGAAATAAAAACCATAATTTAGCGTCATGCTAGGGCTTTAATCAGCTATAATACACAAAAAAGCAATCATATTTATTCAATAAAGATCATCTAAGCAGATGAAACTTATATAAACTAAATTTGATTGCTTTTTATTATATATTTTTTAGACTAACAAATATTATATTGCATTAAA
>CAZJAM010000018.1:0-23243 GCA_964544095.1 uncultured Anaeroplasmataceae bacterium
GGCATTATTATAACTTCTTTATTTTCAGATGCATAATCGGTAAGTCTCTTAATGGCGGCCATCTTTTCACCATCTTCTTCAATTATAATGTATACAAAATCTCCACATTCATAATATTGTGTCTTATTACATGAAGTTAATAATATAATAGGTGTAAATATTAAAAATATTAATAGTAATATCTTTTTCATATCTATTTCACCACCTCAAATGAATATGTTCTAAATTCTGTTACCCAATCATCATCAAAACTTCCTGATGCCCCAAATCTTATAAATAATATATCTGATTTAAAATCATCTAAATTAACTGTAAATGTTATATCTTTAATACTTTGATCTTTACTAGCGTCTGTTATTTCATACGAAGTTATTAAATCAGAAGCATTATTATAAACTGTCTTATATAAAAACACATATTGATTTCCTTTATCTATTTCTTCTACTGATATTGATACTTTTATTTTTACTTCTTTATATCCTAATTCTTTTAATTCATCAATTGATATTTTTAATACTTCAAACATATTAATATCATCATATGATTGTCTGTATCTTCCACTATCAGTTATTTTATATGTTTTATTTATAGTAATATGACCATTAATATAATATTTAGCATATAACTCTATATTAGAGTGATATAATTCTTTAAACTCAGTTATATATTCATAAGAATATCCTATCTCATTTTCATCTACTATATCTCTATTATACCACCCTATAAGTACATAATTTCCAATATTTATCATATTTAATTTTTTTAGTTCATAAAAATTATAAGTATCTTCTTCTTTATCATATCTATTATTAAATCCATTATAATAATATGTTATTTTATAATTGGTATAATCCCACTCTGCATATAATTTTAGTGTTCTTTCTTCTTTATCTATTTCAGTTAAAAAATTTATTATATTATATTCTTCACCTATATTATATCTTTTACCATTTTCACTCTTCCAATAAAGAATGCCATTTGTATATTTTAAAAATCCATCTAATAGTTCTACATTACTATAATAATTATAATATGCATTCTCTATGGTATTATTATTTAGGCTTTTCCCTAAATTATAATCATATATTATTGTATAACTACAGTAAGCCCATCTGGCATATAATAAGTTTATATCATTACGTACTATATAATCTAATTCATATTTATTTGTACCTTTATTATCATAATATAAACCATCTAGATAATATATAGAATATCCTCCATCATCTTTATAGTTAATATCACTTATATAAAGGATATCACCTTCATATATATTATACTTAGTATCTTTTACATATAAATTGTTATCTTCAACTATAGATTCAAATATTATTGTTGTATAAGCTTTATCTTTTTCTATTCCATCAAATACATTTATATTGTAATCTACTTTATTTATATAATAATCTTTTAAATCTCTATCACAGTTAAATACTACATTTGTGCTTGTATCACATATTGTTGAAATATTATCATATTCACTTGATACGTATATATTTAAGTTTTTAATATTATTAAACGCATTACTACTTATTATCTTAAGAGAGGCTGGTATATATATTGTAATATTATCATAATCATTAAAGGCATTTGATGATATTTGATTTATATCACTTAAATCAGCACATGATATTATAGTATCACTACTATTATATTTTAAAAGACTTTTTCCAAGTGTTAACATTTTACTTTGTGATTCATTATACCATTTAGTGTCTCTTAAGGCATTTGGTCCTACATATAATATATTATCTCCTACTATATTACTTAGATTTGCACATTCACTAAAGGCATTAGGTTCTATATCTATTACATTATTTAAATCTATACTTTCTATACAACTATTTAAAAAAGCGTATGATGATATATTTGTTGTGCTATCTGGTACTACAAAGTTTAAATCACTCTTACCTTCAGGATATAGATATAATGATGTATAATCACCATTATATAATATTCCATTTATATTTTTATAATTAGTTGAATCAACATTAATGTTTGAGAGTTTTTCACATTCGTTAAAAGCTGTGGAATACGCAATATCAGATATATTACCACTTATGTTTATATCAGTTAAATTACTACATTCACAAAAACTATAATCTTTTATACTTTTTATAGTATTTGGAATATTAATTATTTCTACATCATCATTTGATGTGAATGCGCCCTCAATTATTTCTACAACTTCTTTATTATTTATAGTTGATGGAATATCTACTACACTATCACTACCTAAATATGAATATATACCAACACTATTATTATCTAGCTCATATGTTATATATTTGGGTTTAATTATATTTTGTCCTTTGGAATCACAAACTATATTTTTTCCTATATAATTTAAAAAAGTCTTATCCCTAACCTCTAGGTTATGGACAACACTTGGCATTTCAGTAGTTGCGCACTTTTTAGTATTACAATTAAATGAAGTGAATATTTTTGTATAATTTATAAATCCAGTATAACCAGTTCCTAATTGTGAACTAATATCTACAAGTCCATCATTCATCCATACAAGTCTTTTCTTTATTCCTTTATATTCTGTTTCATTAATAATAGTTCTTAAAAGAGAATATACTAATTCAGCTTTTTTGGTATCTATTACGCCTATTGATAAAAATGCTGATTTTGATTTGATATCCCAACCATTTTTATCAACAAAAGGATTCATAACACTTCTTAAACTAAGATTTCTTATCTTATCACTTAAAAGAAAGGCAATTGGATAATATATCGCTCTACTTATATTTAATGATTGTGAAACATATTTGGCTGTTTCACTATCTAGTAAAAAATCTGCCAAAGCGTTATAGGCAGTTACGCCACCTAAAGTGTATACCTTAATCTCTGAATATAAATTATTATAATTATCATTCCATCTATTCATGTATGATGTATATAATTCACTATTTACTATATCTTTTTCGCCTTGTTTATCTTCTTCTTTAGCACCTTCACCTGAACCTATTCCACAATCATTTAATTCTACATCTATTTTAGCTGTTGATGATCCTACATATGGTGTGCCAATACTAAAAATTTGGTTTATCATATCCGGATGATCAAGTGCGTATAATAGATTTATTATTCCACCTCTTGAGTGTCCTATTAAATTTATTTTTGGCAGTATATCATCGTTTTCTTTTTTAATATTTAATACCACCTTACTAACAGTTTTATCAAATAAATCATATGTATATTCATTTGAACTATGAGCTTCTTCAATTTCAAATAGTAAAATATTATGGTACGCATTATTTTCTACATAATCATCGAAAAAATACTCGGTTACATTCATAATATTTGGCTTATTTTCACTTACATATCCATAGAAAATATTAACTTTATTATTATATGTTGAGGATATTATATTTACTATGTTATCATTATCTTCTACTTTAGAAAAGGTTTCTTCGCTTGTTTTAAAATTAGCAAAATGATTAACTGTACCTCCAAGGCCTGGAGTTAATACAGTAAGGAGGGTGTCTTCATCTATTGTATTATTATTTCTTTTGTTTAAATTATAATGACTTTCATTATCTTTATGTGAATAATCATAATTAAATGTATTTGTTTCACTTAAGTTAACACTATCATCACTAGCATTGACATGAGTACAAAATATAATCATAGAAAATAAAATTAAAAAAATTGCCAAAAAACTCTTTTTCATAATAAAAACTTTCCTCTCTTTATCTATATTTTTTTAATATAAACGCCTTTATAATTGAATTTTAGCGTATTAAAAAAGTAAAATCAATAGATTGGGATTATTTTCATTTAAAAGTAAGGATTAACCTTAATTAAAATAATCAAAAATCTTGAAACTTTAGCAAGCAAAAAAAATAATTAAAAAACACAAACATTTATTATAATGCCTGTGTTTCTTTCTTTAATAAATTAAAACAGCTTTTTCTTTTTTGAAATAGTAATATTACTTAATGTTGGTAAAGTATATTGATAATCTATTCCTGAAGTTTCAGTGCTTGCGGTATGGAAATATGATGTTTCACTATCTAGTTCACTTTGTGATAATAAATACCATGTATAGCTTGTTATTGCGCCTACACTACTATTACTATCATCCCATGTAGGATCCATAAAATACCATTCGTTATTATATTTTACATAATTCCATGCATGACCACCACTGCTTGATGAATCACCAGCAGTACCTGTTATATAACAATTATCAATCCCAAGATAATTATAAATAATTTGTAGTGATTTTGCGTATCCTTCGCATACAACATTTTCTCCATTAAAGAATCCTGATATTGCATGTGCATCTAATTCATCTGATGGTGTTACGTTTTCAACAACCCATGCATAATTAGTATTACCTAGTACATAATCATAAACATATTTAATTTTCTTTAATTCAGTGTAAGATTCTACTTTAGAGTTAATATCACTAATTGTATCAAATACTTTATTATTAATATTTTCTCTTGAACTATATGTTATATATTCATCCTCTATTATGAAATAAAAGTCTTTTGTGCCCGGAATATATGCATTAGATAACCAATAGAATAATGGGAAATCAGATTCTATAGAAGTCCATAACATTTTTGCTTCATCTGCAGTTATACCATAATCAGTATAGTTTACCTTTGATGTATAGTAAAAAGTCTTTAAAGTTGTTTCTCCATCAACTTGCACATTAGCTTTAACTGAAGTGTTATCATATTCATCATATAAGGTAATAATTAATGATTCTGATACAATGTTTAAATAAGCATTAAGTATATTTGACGCATTTTCTTGGCTCTTTAATGATTCAAACATCTTATTTGAAGCATACACGGTATAACTTGTTAAATCAAGTCCGTCTTTATCATAAATCTTATAATCATATGTTGAGCTATCATACATCAATTTATATGGAATATCTGATGTGGTTTTATCAATAACTTTATCATATTTTGATACAAGTGGTATTGTTGTTTGCGCAACAATTATCTCTCCACATCTCTTACAATGTGAACCTTCAGTAAGGCCTGTAGTAGTTTTTGTTGCCTCTACTGCCGCATCAACTACTAAATCATGTCCTAATGCTGGTATCTCTTCTTGAGCAGTTATAATCTCACCGCAAATTGAACAATGACTACCTTCGCTAAGACCTGTAGTTGTACATGTAGGTTCAACTGCATCATCTATAACTATTGTATGTGTATGTTTAGTTTTGCTATCTTTATCACTAGAATCATCTTTTGGATTTGTTGTATCATCAGTATCAGTTGAATCAACAACTTCTGTTGTATCACCAGAATCAATTGTATCATCAACTTCTGTTGTTTCATCAAAATTTATACTAAGCTCACACGATGAAAAAGGGATTAAGCATAGCATTAATATAAATAATGTAAATATTTTTTTCAAATAAATGGCCTCGCATTTCTACTCATCTCTTGTATCCATTATATCACTATTATTTAAAAGTGGCATATTCTTTTTTGCAGGATGTGTAATTAAAGTCCAAATAAACATAAGTATAGCGGTAGCCCCAAGAGATAGAGGGTATGCAATCAATATAGCTTTAAATGTTTCATGGTGTGGATAATAAAAAGCTATCCAAAGTAATCTTACCCCACATATTCCTACAACAGTTAATATAGATGGCATTAATGATATTCCAAACCCTCTCATATATCCTGAAAATACTTCATACATAAGTGTAAATGTATAAGCAACGCACATAAATAAAAGCCTCATATATGCATATTTAATAACGTCTTTATCATCATTAAATATACTTATAATATATTTTCCTAAAAAAACCATTATTAAGTCCATAATGGCAAGCGATATCAAGCCTTCTATAAGAGATACTATCATAGATTGTTTGCATCTTTTTATATACCCTGCCCCGAAATTTTGTCCTACAAATGTAGTACACGCTTGTGAAAATCCTGCAAAGAAATAAGATATTATTCCTTCTATGTTTAACGCAACACTAGATGCTGCCATTATAGTATTACCTAGTGAATTAATCTTAGTTTGAATTATAATATTCGCAATACAAAATACTGCTGATTGAAGTCCTGCTGGGACTCCAATTTTAAGTATTTTTTTTAATACCGAAAAGTTTATTTTTAAATCTTTAAAATGTATTTTTGTGCTATCTTTTGCCTTAAGTAACAAAACGAAAAGAATAATTGCCGCAACAGCATTTGAAATTACAGTTGCCCATGCTACACCTTCTACATCTAAATTAAATCCTAAAACGAATAAGAAATTTAAGCATAAATTCAGCACACCTGCAATAGCTAATACTATTAATGGAGTTTTAGTGTTTCCAACACCTCTATATATAGACGCAAGGAAGTTATATAAAATAATAAGAGGTATTCCTATGGCATATATTTTAAAATATTTTACTGTCATACTAAATACTTCAGGGTCTTCTATTTTTTGAGCCTTATAAATTGGGTTGGCAAACACTAGGCAAATTATTGTAAGTAAAATTCCTATTAATAGACTAAATACTACTGATGTATGTATACCACTTTTTATAAGTTCATCATTAGATGCACCTTTTGCTTGTGCTACTACTACATTTATTCCTAAAGACATTGCAATAAATGTATAGACAAAAAGCCCTATCATAGGGCTATTCGCACCAACTGCTGCCATAGCGTTAGTACCTTTATCGCCTGTAAATTTACCAACGACCGCAACATCTGCCGCATTAAATAAT
Source organism: uncultured Anaeroplasmataceae bacterium (assembly GCA_964544095.1). Taxonomy (GTDB): domain Bacteria; phylum Bacillota_I; class Bacilli_A; order Acholeplasmatales; family Anaeroplasmataceae; genus UBA3206. Next base: position 6,710 of record CAZJAM010000018.1, read on the forward strand.
TGTTCTAATATTCCAATTAGTATAAGTGGTATTGCGAAAAATAAAATATTTTTAAATAAAGAACCTTCTAATATATTTATTCTATTTTGCTTCATATAAAACATTTCCTTAAAAATCAAACTAATGTTATTCTATTACTTTAATTTTTACTTGTCTAGTAAAATACAATAAATAAAGCTTGCAGGCGCAAGCTTATTTAAAATTATTTCTTTAGAATTTTTTTGATTCTTCTTATTGCTTCTAGCGTATTTTCATATGTATTAAATGATGTGAGTCTAAAATAGCCTTCACCACCAAAGCCTTCTCCAGGTGTTCCAATAACATGAGCTTCTTTTAATAAATAATCAAAGAAATCCCATGATTTCATATCATTTGGACATTTTAACCAAATATATGGGCTATTATGTCCACCTGTATAAAATATAGATAATTCATCAAAACAATCTGCTAAAGCTTTAGCATTTCGCTTATAATACGCTATATTTTCTTGACAGGCCTTAATTCCTTCAGCTGATAACGCAGCTTCTGCGGCACGTTGTGTTATATAAGATACTCCATTAAATTTAGTAGCTTCTCTTCTTCTCCAAATCTTATTGATTTGAAGTTCAGAAGGTATTAATGTATATCCACATCTAATTCCTGTAAAGCCACAACTTTTTGATAATGATCCAATCTCGATTGCACAATTTCTAGCGCCTTCTATTTCGAATATTGAATGTGGAATATCCTTATCTTCTATAAATGCTTCATATGCTGAATCAAATATAATTAATGAGCCTGTATTATTTGCATAATCTACCCATTCTTTTAATCCTTTGTAAGTATATGATGCGCCTGTTGGATTATTTGGTGAACATATATAAATTACTTTAGGATTATTATCAAGTTCCTCTGGAGTAGGTAGGAATCCATTATCTTTTGAGCCATAAATTATATGTATATTATTTCCATTCATTGTATTTGAATCAATATATACAGGATAAACGGGGGATGAAATATAGACATCATTATGTCCTAAGATATCTAAAATATTTGAAACATCTGTTTTAGCGCCATCCGATATAAATACATCATCTAGCTTAAGTTTTATTCCATATCTTGAATAATAATTAATTACAGCCTCTTTTGTAAAAGTGTATCCCCACTCAGGTGGATAACCTTTAAATGTTTCTTGCGCTCCCATTTCATCACAAGCTTTATGCATCGCATCTATTACAATTTTTGGTAATGGGAGTGTTACATCTCCAATTCCCATTTTAATAAGATCAACACCAGGATTTTCTTCTTTATATAGTTGAACTTTTTTATTTATTGTTGAGAATAAATATGATTCAGATAAATTTTTAAAATTTTCATTTAATTTAATCTTCATAATACACCCCATCATATATTTTTTTAGCAGGACCTTCCATTATTATAGTCCAATCAGATTTAACAGTTATATAAAGTGTTCCACCTATTAAATCTACTCTTATTTTTTTATTAAAAGAAGCCATACCAAGCTTGCACGCAACAGAAGCTACTGCACACGCTCCTGTACCACATGCATAGGTTTCAGCAGAACCTCTTTCGTATACTCTCATTTTAAAATGATTTTCGCCTAATACTTCTACAAATTCAGTGTTTACTCTTTCTGGAAAAAGCGGATAATTTTCAAATGAAGGTCCAATACTTACAAGATCTAAGTCATCAATTTTATTCATAAATATTACTTGATGAGGATTTCCCATAGATACAGCAGTACTTTTATATCTTTTACCAAGTACTTCTATTTCTTTATCAATTATTGGCTCTTTGGAATATAGAGGAATAGCCTCAGGATTAAACATAGCTTTTCCCATATCAACAGAGACAAAATCTACAAACCCATTATCTAAGACATGTAAATCTAGTGTTTTTACACCAGATTTCGTTTCAATGGTTAAATGTGTTTTATCTGTTAATCTATTTTCATAGACATACTTCCCAACACATCTTATTCCATTACCACACATATTTCCCTCTGAACCATCAGCATTAAATATTCTCATTTTAAAGTCACATATGTTTGAGGAATCAATTGTAATAATTCCATCAGATCCTACAGAGAAATGTCTTTTTGACATTTCAATTGAAAGTTCTTTAATGTTTTTTATTTTTTCTTGGATTTGATTAATATAAATATAGTCGTTTCCACAACCTTGCATTTTCGTAAAATTTATCATATTAATCCCCCATTGAAGCTTTTATAAATCCATAAAATAACGGATGTGCTTTATTAGGTCTTGATTTAAATTCAGGATGGTATTGAACACCAATAAAGAATTTACATTTATCATTTTCAATAGCTTCTACAAGTGTATCATCTGGTGAAACACCACATAGTGTAAGTCCTGATTCGATATATTCTTTCTTATAATCATTATTAAATTCATATCTATGTCTATGACGCTCAGAAATAAAATTCTCACCATATAATTTTTCGATTAGTGTTCCTTCACTAAGCTTACATGGATATGCACCAAGTCTTAATGTACCACCTTTTGCGATAGTATCTGATTGTCCATCAACAAAGCCTATTACTTGATGTTCTGATGTTGGGTTAAATTCATGTGATGATGCATCTGCATATCCTAGCACATTTCTTGCATATTCAATACATGCGATTTGCATTCCTAAGCAAATTCCAAGATATGGAACATTATTTTCTCTTGCATATTTACATGCGGTAATCATACCCTCAATTCCTCTATCACCAAAACCACCTGGGACAATAATTCCTGATGCAGATTTTAATATATCATTAACTGAAGAGGGAGTTATTGTATCACTATCAATCCAATCAATTTTTATATTTGCACCATTTGCATATCCTGCATGTCTTAATGCTTCCGCAACTGATAAATATGCATCGTGAAATGCTGTATATTTACCAACTAATGCGATATTAACACTTCTTTTTAAGCCATGAATATTATCAACTAATTTTATCCAATCACTTAAATCTGCTTCTTTTGCCTCCATATGTAATGTACGAAGAACAACATTAGATAAATTTTGTTTTTCTAACATAAGTGGTGCTTCATATAGATTTGGTAATGTTGTGTTTGAAATTACACAATCTCTTTCTACATCACAAAATTCTGCAATTTTTTCGAATATAGTTTTATCTAAAATTTCTTCATCTGAACGAAGAACAATAATATTAGGATTTATTCCTCTTCCACGAAGTTCTTTTACAGAATGTTGAGTTGGTTTTGATTTATGTTCTTGTGAAGCTTTTAAATATGGAACTAATGTTACATGTATATAACATACATTATCAAGTCCAACTTCTCTTCCAACCTCTCGAATAGCTTCTAAGTATGGTTCTGATTCAATATCACCAACTGTACCACCTATTTCTGTAATTACAATATCAGCCTCTGTTTGTTGACCAATTTTATAAATAAAACTTTTTATTTCATTAGTTATATTGGGGATATATTGTACAGTATGACCTAAATATTCTCCATTTCTTTCTTTTGTTATTACATTTTGAAAAACTCTTCCTGTTGTAAGATTTGAATATTTATTTAAATTTTCATCAATAAATCTTTCATAATGTCCTAAATCCAAATCAGTTTCCGCACCATCTTCTGTTACATATACTTCTCCATGTTGATATGGTGACATAGTACCTGGATCTACATTAATGTATGGATCTAGTTTTTGGCTTATTACTTTAAGTCCTCTTGATTTTAAAAGTCTTCCAAGCGATGCCGCTGTAATTCCTTTTCCAAGTCCTGATACAACTCCACCTGTTACAAATATATATTTCATTTTTATTTAAGCCTCCTTGTGATATCTATTTATAATTTCTATTGCGATATCTACTTTCGCAACTCTTAAGTCCATTGCCCTACGTACTATATATCTATGGGCATCATCTTCACTCATTCCTTCGTTTGATATTAAAAGCATTTTTGCGAGATTGACTTTCCTACTTTCTTCAAGCTTCACTGCTAAAGGCTTTTCTTTATTTTTTATAATATTACCAGTAGCCGTTTCAAGCATTCTTACTGCTTGAACAACTACATCTGCCTTTGTTGGTTTACTAATTGTTATAATTCCATAATTTGCAAATTTATAATATACGTTATCATAATTAATATGATTTACAAATATTATTATTGGACATTTTTTAGCATTATCAAGTGCTAAGTTATATCCATTTCCATCTGGTAATAATGAATTTATTATCAAAAAGTTAAATTCTCTTTCATTTAATAATCTACTCGCTAAATTTTCACTTTCAGCAAATGTAATTTCATAATCTTCGTTGAATAGACTTTTTAACAACATATTAATTTTTTCATTACTTGAAGCTATAAGCATCTTATATTTCATGTCTACTCAACTCCATTTCATTATTTTAAAAATGATTCAAGAATTCTTTCGTTTAAATGTTCTTTAATAAACATAGATTTTTTCGCAAGCTCTGTTGCCTCTTTAATATTATTTGGAAGCTTATCAAGGTTTTTTAAAACTTCATCATCTGCTTCAAATAAATTTAGATTCATTGGTTTTCCTGCATCAATCTTATTTAATATTCCATCCATCATTGCGTAAATCAATAAGCTAAAGGCAATGTATGGATTACAAAGGCAATCAGATGAACGTAATTCAAATCTTTTAAATTCCCCTTTCGCAGCAGGAATTCTTATAAGGTCTGATCTATTTTCATATGAATATGCAATATATTTAGGAGCGCTATGATGTCCTAATCTCTTATATGAATTTTCTGTTGGATTTAAAAATAATGTTATTTCTTTAATATGTTTTAAAATTCCACCTATTGCATAATAGAAATCTTCATCTTTATTTTTAGAATCAACAGAAATGTTTATATGATGTCCATTTCCAGGTTTTCCTTCTATTGGAGATGGTTCAAAAGATGCATAAATACCATTTATAGATGCGATTGTTCTTACAACGTTCTTATATGTTATTGCGTTATCAGCTGATGTTAGTGGATCACTATAATGGTAATGAATCTCATTTTGTCCTGGACCTTCTTCATGATGTGATCCTGATGGTTGAATTCCCATCTCAGATAGTGCAAGGCATATCTCACGTCTAATGTTTTCACCTTTATCCTCAGGTGCCACATCCATATACATAGCAGTATCATATGGAATATTTGTAGGATTTCCATCTACATCTTCTTTAAATAAATAGAATTCCATTTCACTACCAAATCCAAAAGAAACTCCATAGCTTGCGGCATATTTAATGGCATTTTTTAAAACGTCTCTTGTATCAACCTCAAATGGAGTACCATCTGGATTTTTAATATCACAAATCATACGAACAACTCTTCCCTCACGTGGTCTCCATGGAAGAATAGCTAGCGTTTCAGGATTTGGGAAAAGTAATAAATCACTCTTTTCTTCTCCTTTAAATCCTTTGATTGCCCATGCATCTATAGAAACTCCAAATTTAAATGCTCTTTCTAATTCTGAAGGCATTATTGAAATGTTTTTTTGATTACCAAAAACATCAACAAATTGAAGTCTTATGAATTTTACATCATCATCTTTTACATATTCTAAAATTGTACTTACATCTGCCATAAATGTATCCTCCTAATTTGCACAATAAAGTTGTTTATAAGGATTTTTTGAGTTAGGTAAAACCTTAATGAATTTCTCCTTTTTTATTTCATTTAAATCTTTATTAAAATAATTTTCATATTTTATAAGGTATTTATTAATTTCTTCAAGGTCTTCTAAAGTCGCTTCTTGTGCCACAACTTGTGATGGAAATTTATAATCACCTACATTACCTCTAATATAAATTACTCCACCATGCATTCCTGTTGCGGCATATTCACCTATTGCGCGTTTTTTGTTATCCTTATTCAATATAATTATAACACCACCGGCTTGATATTCTCCTAAAAAATCTCCAGCAACACCACCGGCAACAATAACAGGTACTTTATCAAGATAACTTTTCATATGAATACCAGTTCTATAACCTACATCGCCATCTATATATATTTCTCCTCCACGCATTGCATACCCTACAGTATCTCCTGCATGTCCATGAACTATAATTTCACCATCATTCATAGTATCACCTAAGGCATCTGAGGTGTTTCCATAAATATCTATCTTAGAACCATTTAAATAACATCCACATGCATTTCCTATTGTTCCATAAAGAGTAAAATGAATACCTTCTGAAGATGCCGCAATATATCTTTGTCCTAAAATATTATTAATTGTAATTTCTTTGTCTTTTGAATTCCTTACAAGCATATTAAGTTTATCAAATGTTAAATTAGTTGCATCTATCATATTATCACTCTCCTGCATGTTTAATTCCAAGTATTCTAAGTTCAGCATCAGTTAGGTCATATCCTCTAAGCATTAATCTATTACCTTTTAATGCTTCTATTGAGTTAATACCCATACCACCAAGCATTTCTTTAATTTCTCTTGTCCATGCTGTTACTAAATTTTCAAGTCTTTGTGCACCAATCTTTGGATTTAATCTCTTAGCTAAATCTTCATTTTGGGTTGCGATTCCCCAATTACACTTACCACTCTTACAGTCTCTACATAAGTGACATCCTAATGCAAGTAATGCAGATGTTCCAATATATACAGCATCAGCACCAAGTGCGATTGCTTTTACAATATCGGCACTATTTCTAATACTTCCTGAAACAACAATGGAAACATTACCTCTTATTCCTTCTTCTCTAAGTCTTTGATCTACTGCAGCTAAAGCTAATTCAATAGGAATTCCTACATTATCTCTTATTCTTGTAGGTGCAGCTCCTGTTCCACCCTTATATCCATCTATCGCTATAATATCAGCTCCAGAACGTGCTATACCTGAAGCTATAGCTGAAATATTATGTACTGCAGCTACTTTTACAATTATAGGTCTTGTGTAATTTGTAGCTTCTTTTAAAGAATATACAAGTTGTCTTAAGTCCTCTATTGAATAAATATCATGATGTGGAGCTGGTGAAATCGCATCAGAGCCTTCAGGAATCATACGAGTCTTTGATACATCACCTATTGTTTTAGTTCCAGGTAGATGTCCTCCAACTCCTGGCTTTGCACCTTGTCCCATTTTTATTTCAATTGCGGCACCACCATACAAAAAGTCTTTATATACTCCAAATCTTCCTGAAGCTACTTGAACTATTGTATTATCTTGGTATCCTTTTAAATCTTCGTGAAGTCCACCTTCACCAGTATTATAAAATGTTCCTAAATTTTTAGCAGCTTCAGCTAATGCTTTGTGTGCATTTAATGAAATAGCACCATAGCTCATTCCCGCAAACATAATTGGCGTTTCAAGCTTTAATTGAGGTTCCATTTTAGTAATTAATTTACCCTCCGCATCTCTTTTTATATTATTATCTTTCTTACCTAAAAACACTCTTGTTTCCATAGGCTCACGAAGTGAATCTATAGGTGGATTCGTAACTTGAGATGCGTTTATTAACATATGATCGAAATAATTTTTTGTTTTATTAGGATTTCCCATAGAAGATAATAAAACACCACCAGTTTCAGCTTGTTTATATATCTCATGAATAGCACTTTCAGTATAGTTTGCGTTATCTCTCATATGATTAACGCTTCTTCCAATTTGAAGGGCTTTTGTAGGACAAATTGAAACACAACGTTGGCAATCAACACATTTAGTATTATCTGATATCATCATTTTTAAATCACTATCGTATTGATGTACACCATATGAACATTGTCTCTCACAAGCTCTACAATTTGTGCATTTTAAATTATTTCTATATATTTCAAATTCAGGATAGATAAAACCTTCATTCATATTATCTAACCTCCTTATTTAGAGTAACTATTACAGGTTCTCCACCACGAGGTGAATAAACCCTATCAAGATTTGGCTCCATTGATCTTATAGCACATTCCTCAGAACCAAAATATACCATATCATCTTTATAACCTACAACAAGACTACGAAGCTTTAATCTATCGTTTAAAGCCATAAGACCATTTTTAAATCCAACAATAATTGAGAATGGTCCTGTCACAAGTAATGATGAATAAGTATTTCTTAAAAAAGTATATTTTTCCTTTAATTCTAAATCCATATTATCAATTTCATCCCAGAATGGAGCTGCCATAACTGAAGCAACTTCTTCTAATGTTAAATGTTCTTTTCTAAGTAGGTAATCAATAATATAACACATAACCTCAGTGTCTGTTTGAAGATTACATTTATATCCAAACATTTCCATATATCTTCTATTTGCGTCATAAGATGAAATCTCACCATTATGCACTATTGAATGATCTAATAATGCGAAAGGATGAGAACCTGCCCACCATCCTGGTGTATTTGTAGGATAACGGCCATGTGCTGTCCACATATAACCTTTATATGTATCAAGCATATAAAACTCTCCTACATCCTCTGGGAATCCTACAGCTTTAAATACTCCCATATTTTTTCCAGATGAGAAAATATATGCACCTTCAATATCTGTATTTACCTTAAATACAAGCCTTGAAATATATTCCTCTTCATCAAGTTCAGAATCTTTAAGCCTATTTAAATTAGGTTTTGCAAAATATCTCCAAATAAGTGGCTTATTTTTAATGGCTTCAATCTTTTTAGTAGGAATAATTGAATATGAAACAATTTCTAACATCTTATTTATATAATGTTCACATTCTTCCTTAGCCTTATCATTATCATAAAATATATGCAAAGCATAATAATCAGCATATTCAGGATAAATACCATATCCTGCAAATCCTCCACCAAGTCCATTTGATCTATCATGCATAGTACGCATAGATTCTACGATCTTTTCACCGCTAAATCTTTTCCCTTCTTTACTAATAATTGCCGCTATAGCACATCCTGATGGATTTCTAAATTCTCCTTCTTTTAACATTCAAATCACCTCATTGTAATTTTTAATAATTTAATAACACTATTATAAAATAATAAAAAGTGCCCAAAAAGTTGGCATAATAAATGTCAATTTTTGAACACCTTTGTTCATATTAAAAAGATATCATTTTATATTTTTATAGTCAACAAATTTAATTATCAATTAATCTTTTGACAAATTTTATACAAAATATTTTTATTTTCAAGAATAATACGCAAGAAAACTTGAGAAATCGTGTTTATGTTGCATAAAGTTAGCATTAATTAATCTCTTTTTATAAACATTATCATATATATAGGAAATTGAATAATATTATTTTTTTCTATTACTATATTTGATTCACCAAATACATATGATGCAGGTATTTTATATACATCAATTAGATTATTTAGTGCGGTATGATTATAAACCATCATTTGATTAGGTTTTCCGGACTTTATTTCAATTGGCAACACTTCATTGTTATATTCAATTACAAAATCTACTTCTCCATGTTTTTTTGAATTATAATAAAATAGTCTTTCGTTAAAACCATGAGCATACAATTCTTGTGCACATACATTCTCATATGGTGCACCATAATTAATTTCTTTTTCATTATTTAATAATTTTTCTCTAATCCCAGTATCAACAAGACAAGAAATTAACAATCCTATATCATTCATAAATAATTTCAACGTTTTTCTTTGGCAAGATAATTGAAGTGGTATAATAGGCTCACTTATATTATACACAGGTAAACTTACACAAGCATTTGTAAGCCACAAAAAATCGTCATCAAGTTTTTCGCTTTTTAAGCTTGATGTATTTAATACATGTGAAGATACAAATCTTTTATTTTTACTATTTAGTTCTGAAGGTATAGCTTTATATATATCATTTATTCTTAATTTTTCTTTTTTATCATCTATATATGTAGTAATATCATTTAAATAATTATTTATAATCTGTGATTGAATGTTATTAACCAATTTTACGTTTCTATTTTCTTTAAAAGATTCTACAACTTCAGGAAGCCCACCTATTAAAACATATTCTCTAAAATAATCTAAAAATTGTTTATTAATACTTTCATCAACTGGAACTAAATTATTAAAACAATCAAAAATATAATCTATAGCTTTATCTCCTACTCCTTTTGACCATAAATATTCCTCAAAATCTAGTGGAAACATTCTAACTATGTCCATATATCCTAAAGGATTTAAAACAATATTATTTAAACTAACCCCCAATAAAGAACCACTTAGAATGAATCTATATTTACCCTCAATACTCATAGATTTCATTATCGTAATAATATCTTGATATTCAAACATAGAATTATCCTTCAATAATTCTTCTCTTCTTCTATATAATAATTGAATTTCATCAAGAAAAACAACAGTCTCATTTTCAACTAAATTATCACCATCCACCAATGACAATCTAATTATTAGATCTGCTGGATTTTTAATTTTTACAAAAGTATCAATTAAATCTAATCTTTCAGCAAAATTAATAGTGATATAATGTTTAAAATTATTACTTATAAAATGTTTAATTGAATAAGTTTTACCTATTTGCCTAGCACCCGTAATTAGCAAAGTAGATTTTCTATTATTTTTCCATTCAATTAAATCTTTATCGATTTTCCTTTTTAACATATAATCATCTCCTAACCCTATGTTATCATCAGAAAATAAAAACTGCAAGTGTTTTTTGACCGTTTTTACTAAAAACTGCAAGTGTTTTTTGACCGTTTTTGCTAAAAACTGCAAGTTGGCATTCTAATTACTGCTTTTTATTCCTTATATATATATTAAAATGATTAAATAATATCAACTATTAAATCCATATTATTTGCCTCTTTTTACTTCATTAAAAAGTGAGCAACAAAATATTTTTCTAATCCAAATGATACAAAATCAGTATATTTAATGAGTATAGTTTTAAAAAAGAAAATTAAATTTTGTAAAAAATGTTTATTAAAAAATTAAATACAAAAAAGGTCTTTAAAATGTCTCATATAAAAATTATAATTTGACTTATCCGTTTTATAGGTTTAGAATGGTACTATCAAAAGCAAAGGTGCTTCAAGGACATTAGTCCGCGAAGGCCTTTTTTTATTTTTGATGCAATTTAAGGAGGATTAAAGTTATGGAACAAATTACTGATTATTTTGGATCTTTAGTATTTAATGATGAGGTTATGAGAAATAGACTTCCTAAAGATACTTACAAAACTCTTAAGAAAACTATTACAGAGGACAAAGAGTTAGACATTAGTGTTGCCAACGTTGTAGCTGAGGCTATGAAGAACTGGGCACTTGAAAATGGCGCAACACATTTTACACATTGGTTTCAACCAATGACAGGAATTACTGCTGAAAAGCATGATTCATTTATTTCACCAGTTGACGGTGGAAAAGTAATTCTTGAATTTAGTGGTAAAGAATTAATTAAAGGAGAGCCTGATGCATCATCTTTCCCAAGTGGAGGTATTAGATCTACATTTGAGGCAAGAGGATATACTGCATGGGATCCTACATCATATGCATTTATAAAGGATAAATGTTTATGCATTCCTACTGCTTTCTGTTCATATGGAGGACAAGCACTTGATAAGAAGACACCACTTTTAAGATCAATGCAAGCATTATCTAAACAAGCAGTAAGAGCTTTAAAGCTATTTGGAAATGAAGATGTAATTTCAGTTAAGACAACAGTTGGACCTGAACAAGAATATTTCTTAGTTGATAAAGATTTATATGAAAAGCGTCCTGATTTAATTTATACAGGTCGTACACTAGTTGGTGCTAAATCACCTAAAGGTCAAGAACTTGCTGATCATTACTTTGGAGTTATTAAACCTAGAGTTAAGGAATTTATGGAAGATTTAAACAAGGAATTATGGAAACTTGGAATTCTTGCCAAAACAGAACATAATGAGGTAGCTCCTGCTCAACATGAATTAGCTCCTATATTTGCGACAACAAACGTTGCGGCTGACCACAACCAATTAACAATGGAAATTATGCAAAAAGTTGCAAAGAGACATAATATGGTATGTCTTTTACATGAAAAACCATTTGCAGGTGTTAATGGATCAGGAAAACATAATAACTGGTCAATGGCAACTAATACAGGTGTTAACTTACTAGAACCAGGGGACACTCCTGCTCTTAATGCACAATTCTTATTATTCTTAACAGCTACAATCAAGGCTGTAGATGAATATCAAGATTTACTAAGAATATCTGTTGCCTCAGCTGGAAATGATTTCCGTTTAGGTGCAAACGAAGCTCCTCCTGCAATTGTATCTATTTTCTTAGGTGATGAGCTTGATGCAGTATTAAACGCAATTGCTGAAGATAAAGTTTATAAAGGACAAAAGGAAGCTTTAAAGATTGGTGTTGATGTTCTTCCACCATTACCAAAAGATACAACTGATAGAAACAGAACTTCTCCTTTTGCATTTACAGGAAATAAATTTGAGTTCCGTATGCTTGGATCAAGTGAATCAATTTCTTGTGCTAACATTATGTTAAATACTGCAGTTGCTAAAGAACTTGATGAATTCTCAACTATTCTAGAGAATTCTAAAGATTTCGATAAGGATCTTCATAATTTAATTAAGAAGACAATTATTGAACATAAACGTATTATATTTAATGGAAATGGATATACTGATTCTTGGGTTAAGGAAGCTGAAAAGAGAGGATTATTAAATCTTAAGTCTACACCAGAAGCTTTAGCTCATTATATTGATGAAAAGAATTTATCACTTCTTGAGAAATATGGTGTATTCACAAGGGAAGAAACTACTGCTCGTTATGAAATCAACCTTGAAAAATATTCTAATATTGTTCATATTGAAGCACAAACATTAATTGAAATGCTTGAAAAAGATATCATTCCTGCAGGAGTTAAATATGAAACAACACTTCTTAATGAATTAACATTAAAGAAGGGTGTTAATATTAAATCTGTTTATGAAGAGGAAGCTATTAAGAATATTTCAACATTAGTTGATAGCCTATATACTTCATTAAAGGAATTAAAGTCAATGGTTAATGAAACTCCTCTATTTAAATCATCATTAGATAAAGGCTTATATTATAGAAATACTGTTCTTGAAAAAATGACAGAGGCAAGAAAATATGCAGATTTACTTGAAGTAAATGTCAGCAAGGAAGTATGGCCTTATCCATCATATGGAGATTTATTATTCGGAGTAAAATAAAATAAGTTTGGAGATGTATTATTATGGGATTTGAAATTTGGTATTTAATCGGTGCTGCATTTGTATTCTTTATGCAAGCAGGATTTGCGATGGTAGAGACAGGATTTACAAGAGCTAAGAATGCTGGAAACATTATAATGAAGAACCTTATGGATTTCTGCATTGGTACTGTTGCATTCTCAATTCTTGGTGCAGGACTATTATTAGGAGAGGACAAACTAGCTGGTCTAGTTGGTCTTCCTAATTTAGGAATGTGGAACAATTTTAAAGATTTTGATTGGTCTACATTTGTATTTAATCTAGTATTCTGTGCAACAGCCGCAACAATAGTTTCAGGAGCTGTTGCTGAACGTACAAAATTTAGTGCTTATTGTGTTTATTCATTTATTATTTCTCTTGTAATTTATCCAGTTGAAGCACACTGGGTATGGGGTGGAGGATGGCTATCTCAACATGGATTTATTGATTTTGCGGGATCAGCTTGTATTCACTCTGTTGGAGGACTATCTGCACTAATTGGTGCGTGGATGATTGGTGCTCGTACAGGTAAATATATAAGAGATGATGCAGGAAAGGTTGTTAAAATCAACGCTATTCAAGCACATAACTTACCACTTGGTGCACTAGGATGTTTCATTCTTTGGTTTGCTTGGTATGGATTTAATGGTGCTGCTGCTAAATCACTTACTGAACTTGGACAAATTTTCGCAACTACAACAGTATCACCTGCATTCGCAACTGTTGCGGCATTAATATTCACATGGGTTAAAAATGGTAAACCTGATGTTTCTATGTGTCTAAATGCTTCTCTTGCTGGTCTTGTCGCAGTTACAGCTGGATGTAATGCAGTTGACTATGTTGGAGCTGGAATCATTGGAATTATATCAGGTATCTTAGTAGTTGTAAGTATTGAAGTTCTTGATAAAAAATTACATATTGATGATCCAGTTGGAGCTGTTTCAGTACATTTTGTAAATGGTGTATTTGGTACAATTGCTGCAGGTCTATTCGCAACTTCAAAATCAGCATATGGTGTTGATGGACCTATCTATGCCCTAATTCATGGTACTTCTTTTGCTGATGGTATGAAGGTTTTAGGATGGCAATTCTTAGGAATATTTGCAATTCTTCTTTGGGTAGGTGTTACAATCACTATAACTTATATTCTAATTGATAAAACAATTGGACTAAGAGTTTCTGTAGAAGATGAAATTAAAGGTATGGATCTTGCAGAGCATGGAACAATCGCTTATGCAGACTTTGTTCCTCAAGTAGAATCTATTGATTATAGTGGCGTTATAAAGGTAACTGGTGAGACACCTATAAGTGAAGCCGTTGAAGTTAAAAAGATGGATATTCCAACTGAGGTTAGTGTAGATAAGCCATTTGCTGAAACAGAGCTTCACAAAGTTGAAATAATTTGTAAAGAAAATATGCTTGACGCATTAAAGAACGCAATGAATTCAATTGGAGTTTCTGGTATGACAGTAACACACGTTATGGGTTGTGGTGTTGAACGTGGAAGACAAGAATTCTATCGTGGAATTCCTATTGAAGTAACACTTCTTCCTAAAATTCAAGTAGAAATGGTTGTATCTCTTGTTCCAGTAGAAAAAATTGTTGATACTGCTAAGCGTACTCTATACACAGGACATATTGGTGATGGTAAGATTTTCGTATATGATGTAAGAAATGCCATTAAAGTTCGTACTGGTGAAGAGGGAGTAGCCGCTTTACAAGATACTAAGTAATATTAGTAATTAAAAAAATAAAAAATTAGTGCCTACATATATGTGGGCACCAATTTCAATATAAAGGAGTTTTTATTATGTGTAGTATTATGGGCATTCATTCTCTCATTTCATATGATGTTTTCAAAAAAGGACTAGATGAAACAATTTCAAGAGGACCTGATATGCAAAGAATTATTAAATTAAACAAAGGCTATCTAGGTTTTAATAGGCTTTCTATTATGGGCCTTTCAGAAAAAGGTATGCAACCATTTGAATTAAATGGATCATATGTAGTTTGTAATGGTGAAATATATTTATTTAGAGCCATTAAAGATGAATTAATTAAAAAAGGTTATACATTTAAAAGTGAATCCGACTGTGAAATCCTTCTACCTCTTTATAAAGAAATGGGAGTTAAAATGTTTAAGCGTTTAGATGCAGAGTTTGCGATGATAATTTATGATAATGAAACTGATAAAATAATTGCTGCTCGTGATCCTATTGGCATTAGACCACTATATTATGGTTATTATAATGGTAATATAATATTTGCCTCTGAGCCAAAAAATCTTGTAAATATAGTCGATAAAATTACCCCATTCCCACCAGGACATTATTATATTGATGGAAAATTCTATAAATATAGTGATGTATGTGATGTTAAAATGATTAATCCTTCTCTTGATGAATCTTTTAAAAACATTCATGATAAACTAGAGATGGGTGTTTTAAAAAGACTTGATTCTGATTCTAAGGTTGGATATTTATTATCAGGTGGACTTGATTCTTCACTAGTTTGCGCAATAGCTGCCAAAAATCAAAATAAGCCAATAAGAACATTCGCAATTGGTATGGAAGGTGACGCGATTGATTTAAAGTATGCAAAAATCGTTGCAGATTACATTAAATCAGACCATACTGAAGTTATAATTACTAAAGACGATGTATTAAACGCGCTAGATACAGTTATAAAAATACTTGGTACATATGATATCACTACAATTCGTGCATCTATGGGAATGTATCTTGTATGTAAATACATTCATGAACATACAGATGTAAAAGTTCTTTTAACTGGTGAAATATCAGATGAACTTTTTGGATACAAGTATACTGACTTTGCTCCTAATGCTTCTGAATTCCAAAATGAATCTATTAAAAGAATTCACGAAATACATATGTATGATGTTCTTCGAGCAGATAGATGTATATCAGCTAATTCGCTTGAAGCACGTGTACCTTTTGGAGACTTAGATTTTGTGCGTTATGTATTAAGTATTAATCCAGAACTTAAAATGAATAAATACAACAAAGGAAAATACCTTCTACGTATGGCATTCAATGATGGATATTTACCAGAGTCTATTCTAATGCGTGAAAAAGCTGCGTTTAGTGATGCAGTAGGTCATTCACTTGTTGATGATATTAAAGAATATGCAAATTCATATTATAGTGATTTAGAGTTTAATACAAAATCAAAAAAATATTCATTTAATCCCCCATTTACAAAAGAGTCATTACTATACCGTGAAATATTTGAAAAATATTATCCAAATCAAGCTACAATGATTAAAGACTTCTGGATGCCTAATAAATCTTGGGAAGGTTGTAATGTAAATGACCCTTCAGCAAGAGTACTTTCTAACTACGG
>CAZJAM010000019.1:0-4872 GCA_964544095.1 uncultured Anaeroplasmataceae bacterium
TATATGCACTTTCTTGCATACAAACCAATTATTATTTATTGCGTCCATAGATTTATAAAGATAAATTCATCTTCTAATTCTAAATAATACAATAATTAATAATTAATTTTCCAAAAGCCTTTAGTTTCTCCTATTCGTTCAATTAAATTTTTATCTTTTAGAGACTTTAAAATTCTTTGGACTGTTCTTTCACTTTTATTAATATTTTCGCCAATTTTTTTAGCGGTTAATGCACTATTTGATTTTAATAAATTTAGTACAAGTTGTTCATCATTTGTTATTTTTTTATTTACGACATTCTTTACGTCATCATTTATGACATTTCTTTTAAATATAAAAGTAAATCCATCACGATAAATTTCATACATTGTACTTACATTTTGAATTTTGCATTCCTCATATACTCTTTTAAAACCACTGCTATATGATTCTACATCATCAGACAAAAATAAAGTCTTTAAGATTAAGGGATTTCTTATCATAGATGGTAAATTTTGGTTTACAAAATCTTCTGGTTTATATCCAAGTGGAAATTCACCAGGATTATATATTCTAATCATCGATGGATGAATTGAAATTTCATGTTCTGTAAAAGTATTATATCTAGCATGAGCAAAACTATTGCATATTATTTCTCTTAAAGCTTTAAGAGGTATTTCAGGTGTTTCCACTCTCTCTAAGCCAACAATGTCTGCTCTCCATCTAATATTTTTATTTACATACAAATTTGCTTCTTCAATAAGATTAAATATGTTCCCATTAATTCTATTAATATCCAAAAATGTTAATTTTTCATCAGTAGCAAATATTGCCATTTTTAACACAATCGGTCCATTCTTTGAAAATAACAAATTACCCGCATTTGTTAGTTTTTCACCTTTTAATAATCCTAATTTAATTAATAAATTCTTAGGATCAAATTGGTCATCTTTTATTCTTTGACACGCAGTAGCTTTATTATAAAATTTTTTTACAGTTTCAATATCCACATCATCATATGTATATTCAGATAACATAGAATCCCAACTAGAACTTTTATTGTATTCAAAAAATTGTCTAAGTTCATGTGGTTCTAGAATTCTATCTTCATCAGCCATTCGTATATAATAAACACCTTTGCAAGAATATGGTTTTTCGCTGCCTTGAAATTTAACTTCAACTAGTGATTTTCCATCAACTGTCACCTTTTTAATGGTAGGTATAATTTGCGGAACAATTGATTCA
Organism: uncultured Anaeroplasmataceae bacterium; assembly: GCA_964544095.1. Classification (GTDB taxonomy): domain Bacteria; phylum Bacillota_I; class Bacilli_A; order Acholeplasmatales; family Anaeroplasmataceae; genus UBA3206. The sequence continues at coordinate 1,225 of CAZJAM010000019.1, forward strand.
TAAATTTTTCTTGAAATATCTCTTGTAGTAGATTCATTTACTGTTTGACCTTTGGCTTCACCATTCGGCCAAACACCAAAATATAAAGTTCCATGTCCATGTTTATTTAACATTGCACATATAGATTGCATTGCTTCATTAATTTCACCAGTGGTTTTCTTGAATTCAAGTATTTCATCTTCTTGACCAAAATTCATTAAAATCATCTCCTTAATTTAAATTATAAAATAGCCGACAAATTATGTCAAGCAATAATGTCGTAAATGATTTTGTCGCAAATGGCGTAAATAATGTCACTGTAAATTCTATTATGATATTTATTACTATATTTTTACTATACTATTAGTTAATATGCACTTCTATACATACAAATCCATTATTATTTATTGCACCCATAGATTTATTAGGTTAGCCTGTGCAAGCAATCGCAAAAGTTTACACTAACTTCGATAATATTGCATTTATAAATGGCTTGTCATTAACTTTCCAATAGCCATCTCTTTTAACACCAATAAGTTCAATTATCCCTAGTCCTCTTGATTTCGTTAAATTATTTTGAATAGCAGTATGGACTAATTTCAATTCATTTATTAAATAAGTCATTGTAATATTAGGATTATTTCTCATTAGCTCAACTATCTTTAATTATGATTTATTTAATTTAACCACTTTTACACCACTTTTTTATTAATTGCAATTAAAAATGTGGTGTAAAAAACATTGTAAAAGTATACAAAAGGGTGTGAAGATTTTATCTTATGTCCTATTGTATCAACTTCTTATGTCCTTCTTATGTCAAGCATAGCATTCAAGATATATCTTGATTTAAAAATTAGTCTTTCCAAACTCCCTCTTAAGTATAATTTGCCAACCTATCTATTTAATCCTTTCCATAGATTATTGTATTTTGTTCATCCATTACAATATCTTTGAACTTAACATTTGAAATAGAAGTATTTTCTAATAATTCTTTCATCGAACAACATACGCTAAGAATCTCCCAATTTAAAGTTTTACCATCGCCTAAAACTTTATAAATATAAAAAACTTCATCATGTTCACGACAAATTCTATAATTTTCTCCTTTATATGAAAAATCCATTCCTCTACTATTTTCTCCATTAGGATTATAAACGCAAGAATATTCATTAACAAATTCATCTAAAGAATCATATATATATCTCTAAATCATATCTCATATTAATCAATACCTAATCCCTTCTTAACTTTATTAATTAATTTCCAATCTGATTCAGATGGCAGAGTACCTAGCTCATTTTTATCGTGATTTAAATTAATTTGATCATGAATATTATCCTAATAAGATAAGAAAACAAATTTTAAAGAACCAATTTAATCTTTTCCTTCAATTATTGTTTCGTCATTCATAATTACATCTTTAAATTTTATTCCATCTATATAACAATTTTCGAGCAAATCATAAATATCATCATACCAGCCAATAAAATGATACTCATTAAATTGAAAGTCTGAATTAATGTTCGCATCTACTAAGGCTACTTCATATTTTCCTAATTGCCTTTTTAATTTTCTTTCAAACTTTTGTCTAAAATCATCTGGTTCCATTTGATCCATAGTCATACGATAAAGTTTTCCATTAAATTTAAAATCAAGACCATATACAATGTCATATTTACCATTTCTTTCACCAGAATACTCGCCAATAAACTCATTTATAGATTTATAATCATTTTTTCTCATAATGATAATCTCCTTTTAATCTTATTAATTAAATCTAAATCTCTTTTTGATAAAGGAATTCCTTTATCAGTATGATCTAACATATAATGTACGTGTGGTTTCAAGCCATAATGATAATGTTCAAAATCTATAACTTTAATTTGCTTATGATTATCATCATAAAACGAAATATGTTTAATCTTTTTATCCTTCAAAATAACATATATTCTATTAGCACTATGAGAATATTCTGGCGTTTTTACATTCCTAATGGTTCCCATACTCAATACTTGAATATTATCTATTTGACCAATAGTCTCATACTGTTTTCCGTTTTCAACAAAACAGTTCCCTATTTGTTCCTTAATAGGTCTCTATTCGTTCCTTATTTTAATTAATTCAATTATAATATCACCCTAAATTTAAAAAAGTAGTCGCATTATCCGCAACTACTTCTACATACTATTTATACTCTACCTTTCGCAATAATTCGCTCTAATAGCGCACAAATTTTATTTATAGTAATAGTATTTGCGTATTGTTGATACACAAAATTACCTTTTAACTTTAAATATTTATTAGCATTACTATATCCAATATCTATTTGTTTATCATCTGTTGTATGTATTCTTAATATATAAGATCTAACAGTTGGGTTAGGTCTATTAGGAAGTCTATTATATTGAGATACAACCTTATCATTTAATATTTCATAACTTTTAATTATATCATATGGTATATCAATATATATTTTGTCTTGATACATAAATTTAAATCTTTTAATTTTATTATCATAAAAATAATATGTAGGATAAATTGCACTACAAGCTATAGCGCCACTATATTTTTCTTGACCCTTTACATATTCACGCTCTAATTTGTCTAAAAAGTCTTGTTCTTTTTTAGCTTTTACCTTACTATATCTCCATGATAAAACTAATAAGCCAATAAGTATAATAAACATAGCTCCTGGAGTAAAGAATAATATTATTATTCCTAAAACTATTATAACTAAGCTTATTACTAGTCCTATATCAAATGGCATTTTATATTTATATGTTTTTTTGAAATCTAAAATATCTTGTTTTGATGAATCTTGAAACATAAAAACAGACGTATATTTATTTTCTATGTCTTCCATAAAGTCCTCCGATTAATATGCTCTTATTATAACAAAATGAAATATAAAAATAAAGAAAAGGACTTTAAAATCAAAGTCCTTATATTTATTATTCTTTTTCGTATTGTGGCTTCCAAACTTTATATTGTTCTAATTTTTTAATATCTCTTGTATAGTATCTAGTGTTAGTATGTATGCTATCTATTAGTTCTAAATCTTCATTAGATAATTTTAAATCTAGGATATCTAAATTATCTTTTACATGCATTAGATTCTTACTTCCAGGTATTACAATAAAGCCTTTATCAATATGCCAACGAAGTATTATTTGAGCTACACTCTTATTATACTTTAAGGCAAAGCTCTTAAATACTTCTTCATTTAATAACTTACTATCACCATGACCTAAAGGATACCATGACATAAGTCTAATATTATTAGGTATTAATTTATTTACTACTAAATCTTCTTGATTAAAATAAGGATGTGCTTCTACTTGAACTACTTGTGGTTTATACAAAGAATTAGCTAAAATAAAATCTAAATATTCACCTTCACAATTAGATAAGCCAATAGATTTAATCTTACCTTCTTTATATGCTTTTTCAAGCATTCTATATCCTTTTAAATAATATGCTTTATCATAATATGGTTGATGTAAGAAAAGTAAATCAACATAATCTAGACCTAAACGTTCTAGTGTTTCATCTACTGCGTTTGGGTTATCATATTCTGATAACCAAATCTTAGTAGATACAAAGATATCTTCTCTTTTTATATTACTATCTTTTATAGCCCTACCTACAGCTCTTTCATTTACATAAGCT
>CAZJAM010000019.1:4972-23162 GCA_964544095.1 uncultured Anaeroplasmataceae bacterium
GCAAATTTCACTGAAGCATAAGCCTCTCTTGGTGTTAATGTAAATACACCTATACCACTTGTGGGCATTTTTATTCCATTATTTAAAACATAATAATTGTTATCCATGCTTATTCTTCTAACTTATTATAATATTCATCTGATACTTCTTCTAGCCATTCATTAGATGTATTTTCTCCTGGTACATCTAAGGCAATATGTGAAAACCATTCATCCTTTTTAGCGCCATGGAAATGTTTTACATTTGCAGGTATATAAACAACATTACCTGGCATAAGAGAAATAGGCTCCCTACCATATTCTTGATACCATCCACTACCTGCAGTGCAAATTAGTATTTGTCCTCCACCTCTTGTTGAATGATGGATATGCCAATTATTTCTACATCCAGGTTTGAATGTTACATTTGATAGGTGAAGTGGACATTTTTCATCTACTAAAGCTTTTAAATACGAATCACCTATAAAATATTTAGCGTATGCTTTATTAGGGTTTCCTTTTCCAAATACATTTTGAAGTTCAAACTGAGCTTCTTTATTATCATCACTTCCATATATTTCTTCAATTATAGGGAATGTTGACCATGCCTTAGGCCATCCACAGTAGAATGCTAGTTGAGTTACAACTTCTATTACTTCACTCTTTGTAATACCATGGTCTTTACCAAGTTTTATATGAGATGCAAGTTGTGGAAATAATCCTTGTGACATTAAAGAGGCTATAGTAATTAAAGAACGATCTCTTAAATTTAATTTATCCTCTCTTGACCATACACGACCAAATAACACATCATCATTTAATTCTGCAAATTCTTTGGCTATGCTACCTAACTTATCTCTTCCTGCTGTTTGTTTCATTATTTATCACACCACTTTTCTATTCTTTCTCTTGCGTTTATTGCGCTAGATCCTCTAATATCTAATCCATCGCTTATTAAAGATTCTGGATATAATCTTTTTAAATCTCTTATAACATTACCAAGCCCTGAACCTTCATGAGTAGTAAAAGGTTTTATTGTAACACCATTTAAATCAAGACTATCTAATATACTAAATATAGGCATAGGATAAGTACCATACCATACAGGTCCTCCTACATAAATAGTATTATATTCTCTAATAGATTTAATATATTTCTTTAATTTAGGTCTTTCGTTTTCATCTAATTCTAATTTAGCTTTATTACAACATTCTTTATAATTATAAGGATAATCATTTAAAGGCTCTACTTTTAATAATATTCCATTTGTATATTCTTTAATATATTCCGCTACTATTTCTGTATTTCCTTTATCTATATTTTTTATACCATCATTCATATAATTCTCTCCGGTATGAGAAAAATATATAATTAAATCACTCATAATACCACCTACTCCTTTAATAAATATTCAAGTTTTCCAGAATCATATAATTCAATTTTTTTATTTAATTTATCTAGTGCTTCATTCATTTTGTTAATACGTTCTATTAACTTATCTCTTTCACTAACTAGTATTTCTCTTCTTTTAGATTCTGTATCTTTACCTTCAGCATATAGTGTTATATATTCTCTTAAAATTGGTATAGATAGGTCTGCTGATCTCATACATTTAACAAATTTAATTCTTGCAAGATCTTTTTCACTATAATTTCTAATTCCACCACTAGTCTTTTTTATAGGCCCTACAAGTCCTTCTTTTTCATAAAAACGTAATGTATCACTTGATACCCCTGATATCTCTGCCGCTTCTTTTATAGTCATATAAGTCCTCCATTACCTTTGATTAATTACATTTTAAACCTTGGAGTTAACTCCAAGTCAAGTATAAATTAAAAAATATATTATTTTAATCATTTATAAAATCTATTATCTTATCCATTATATTATTATCTACCTCACCTAAAGAGTGATAATTAGTATTCTTCATATAATCTATTAATTCATCCCCACTTAATTTAGCTATATTGCTTAAAAATGTATTAAGACTTTCTACTGAGGAAGTAGTATATTGTGGGTTATGTGATTTATTGTTTTCAATAATATAATTAAAATTATTAAATTTATTCATTAAATATAATGTATTTTCCCTATAGTTTATTACATTATCATCAAGTGATGATATTATAAGTACCTTACCTTTATATTTATTTAAATTTTTAATAATATTAACATTACTATATTTACCACCCTTTATAGAATCTATTAGAAGAATGAATGGGGTAAGTATTTTTGTTTTTAATAAATCTTTTAGCGCATTCTTTCTTGTTATAAAAGGGCTTAATGCCACTACACCTTTTATATCAGAATGATATTTTAAGCATGAGAGTGTTGCGTATGCTCCCCATGAATGACCTATTAAATATATTTCTTTATTTTTATAATTATCTTTAACATATTTAATTACATAATCAAGTGACTCGACTGCATTAGATAAAGATTTAAGTGTTTTTCCACCAGATAAAGATACTCCTAGCATATCAAATGATATTACTAAATATTTTTGGGCAAGATAGCCTATATCTTGCATATAAGCATAATGGTCTGCATACATACCATGAGTATATATTATTACTTTATTATGGTCATAATTATTATTAGAATAAATAAAACCTTTTATTATTTCATTATGGCATTTAATATCTACTATATCCTCACTTAAATTAAACTCCTCAAATGTATAATATTTAATATATTCACCTTTTACAAAGCGATGATTAAATAATTTATTATGCATTTTTAAAGATATTATAAATATTGTAATAAAAACTATTATTGCGATAATTAAACCAACTATTATATAAATCATTTTTTTTATCCTCTTTTTAGTAATTATACAATATTAAAAAAGTAAAAAAAATAGGGACTGTGAAACTAAATTCACAGACCCAATATTTTAATAATAATCATTTGGTTCATATCTGTTATCGATATCTGGATAATTTTCTCCATTATCTTCTAATACACCATGTGTCTTATTATATACTTCTACTTTATCAAGTATTAATTGTGCTGTCTTAGGAGAAGCTTTTGGAGTATCTTCTGGTTTTTCATTTTTATAAGAAGCTTTTAGTATTAATGGTACTGTAAATGATGTTAACATTATTAATACCATTAAGAATATTTGTACCTTTTGATCAACTATTCCAGCATCAATTCCCTTTTGTGCTGAAACTAAGCATACTTCAGCACGTACAGTCATTGCAGCTCCACATCTAAGTGAATCCTTCATAGAATATCCATTTGTTATGCATCCAACTGAGGCACCAATAAACTTACCTAAAATTCCAGCAAGTACTAAGCATAATCCGAATCCTAAGAATGTTAAGAATTCTTTAGAAGCGAATGCTTGCCAATCTGTAGTTATTCCTATTTTAGCAAAGAATACTGGTGTAAATATTATATAAGAAGCGATATCTGTTCTTCTTTCAACATATTCACTTGATTTTCTTCCGGCAAGAATTAATCCTGCAAAATAAGCTCCTGTAATATCAGCTATTCCAAATAAGAATTGTGAGAAGAATGCCATAATGAAACAAAAACCAATACCATATATAGGAATACGTCTATGATGAGGATATTTACGTTCAAGATGATTAAATATCTTTCTTACTATAAATCCCATTAAGAATACAAACGCAAAGAATAAAATAGTAAGTAGTATTACTACTATAATAGATGCCGCAGTTTCAGGCATTATGTGTGATAATAATTTAGTAAGTGGTTCTGCTGTAATAGAATCAGCTCCAGCAGATGAACCAGATAATGATAATACAACAGATAATACTATAACTCCAATTAAATCATCAAGGATTGCGGCAGATATTATACATGTACCTATTTTAGAATTTAATCTACCAAGTTCCTTTAAAGTCGCAACAGTAACTGATACTGATGTAGCTGATAATATTACTCCATAGAATACATTAGACCACATCTTTTTAATTACTACAGGATTACCATCGGCATCCTCAATAAATGTTGTAGTACCGCTAAATCCATTAAAAAGTCCTGATATTAATGCACCAAATATAATGCATAATACAACATCTAGAACCGTAATAATGGCAGCAGCCTTACCTACAGCCTTTATTTGTTTAAGGTCTGTACCAAGTCCCGCACTAAACATAATTAAAATTACACCAATTTCTGCAATAAATCTTATTCCATCAACACCATCATCTGTTACAAAATGTGATTTTACTCCAGGTATTAGCATAAATAATCCAATTATAACTCCTGTAAGAAGCATAGCAACAGCTTGAGGTAATCCAACTTTTTTAGCAAATACTCCTAAACCTTTTGCAAGTAATAGTATTACTCCAATTGGAAATAAAACTTCATAAGCTTGAATTGCCAATAATGATTGTAACATTTAAATCACTTCTTTCATTTTTTAAAACAACTTTATCATATACCTATATTTATTATTTTTCAATTGAAATATTACATTATTATTGTGAAAATGTTTTTAATTATGTTTAAAATGTTAATATAACAAAAAAGGAGCCGAAGCTCCTTAATTTTTATTTATCTTCTTACAAAGCATAAACCTTATTTATTTCTTTTTTTAATAATTTGATCAATAATTTTTGCTAAAGCATTTATCATTTGACTATTAGTAAATTGTTGATAAAACCATCTATTGTTAATAACAAATCGAGGATTTCTATTATCAAATGTTATAGTTAATTTTTCATCATCTTTAAAATATATCTCCATAATATATTTTTTTACAGTTGTAATCGGAACATCAGGCAATTTCTTTTTTGTTTTATGTTCTAAATCATTGTAATAAATTATATAATTTTTAAAATCATTAAATTTACAATAAAGTTTAATATCATTTTGATATACAATTTTGAATTCTTCGCTATCATCATTAACATATAAAAAAACCGGATAAATTTCATTAAGAGATAACATATTATTTTCTTTAGCTTCTTTTTTTAATTGACGCTCTAAATATATAGCATACTTACGTCTTCTTTTAGATATTGTTCTTTTATAAACATAATATGCAATAAGTATTCCTAAAATAGTTCCTGCATAAAAAATAGGATGTACTAAAAAAGCTGGTATTATTAAGGCAAAAGAAATTATCAATATAATAATTGATATAAAGTCAAGCTTGTTTTTTGGCTTATTAATATCATATTTTTTAAAATCATCTTTACTATTTAATTTATCCAATGTAAATGACTTATATATATTTTCCATAATATCTCCATAAAAAATAAAATGCTTGTGAAACCACAAACATTTTATCATATTTTTTATAAATTATAAACTATTAAAATGAAGTAGGTACAAAGAAGTAAATTACAAATAATGCTGCAACAATTGCAAGTACTACTGAAATTTCAAACTTAGGCTTCTCTTCTTTTACACCATTCTTATAAAGAATAACATCAATTATATAACAAATAAAGTTGATTATAACAAATGATAATACTCCCATTCCAATACCATCAGTAATTGAATATCCAAATGGCATGAAAATAATAGTCATAAATGCTGGGATTGCATACTTTGGAGTTAAGAAATCAACATGCTTAACATTGCTCATCATTAATACTCCAACATATACAAGAGCTGCAGCACATGCACAAGATGGAATAAATTTAAATATAGGCATTAAGAAAATTGATAAGAAGAATAACACAGCAGCTGTTAAAGCAGTTACTCCTGTTTTTCCTCCAGCAGCAATACCTGATCCTGATTCAACGAATGTTGTTACTGTTGATGTACCAAGAACTGCACCTGCACATGTAGCAATAGAATCAGATAACATAATCTTATTATAATTATGAGGCATTCCATTATCATCCATTAATTTTGCAGTTGAGCAGCATCCTACAACTGTACCCATTGTATCAAACATATCAATCATACAGAATGTGATAACTACTACTATACTTCCAAATAATGATCCTTCAGGGAAATTCTTAAATCCTTCTGTGAATATTACAAAGAATGTTCCTCCTTCATCTTGGCTTAGAGAGAAGAAATTTTTGAAATTCTCCCAGAACTTCCAAGATGCACCATCAGTTTTACCAAGTAAAATATCAGTTGATGTAGCACCAAGAGGCCATGCAAGTAAAGTACCAGCTAAAATACCAATAATTACAGCACCTTTTACTTTATAATGTTGTAGTATAGCTATAACAAATAAAGCGAATAGCATAACCATAGCTGTTCTTCCAGCTCCACCTTTTTCCCATACTGCTTTACTATTAAATGGAAGTAAATCAATAGTTGTCCAGAACATACTATTATCTTTTGCGCCAATAATTCCACAATTTACAAGACCAATTATTGTAATAAATAATCCAATTCCTACAGAAATGGCAGTTCTTAATTGAACAGGCATTCCAGTATAAATAGCTTCTCTTATCGCAACAAGTCTACCTGTTTCCTTATCACGTTTATAAGGTACAACAGATAATAAGATAAAGATAATTCCACTTATAAATACTAATAACATAATATTTCCAAATGAATATACTTTACCAGCTACCAAGTATCCAAGCATAGCATTAGAAACCATACTATTAAGTCCTAGTCCTGATGCTTGTGCTAATGGCATCTTAGCAAGTAATGCCATTAATAGTGTTCCTACTACTGCTCCTAATGCTGTCGCAATAAATACAGAACCCCATAGATTAGAACCACTTCCTACAATTGTTGTAGGGTTTAGTGTTAAAATATAACACATTGATAAGAATGTAACAATACCAGCAAGAATTTCAGTTCTTAATGTAGAACCTCTTTTAGTAATGCCGAAAAACTTATCAAATCCAGAAGCATTAGAATCATCATAATCAGCAATTTCATTATCTGCGAATTCATCTTGCTCCTTAGAATCATCAGAATTTAATTCTTCAACTGATTCTTCGTTTTGATTTAAATTTTCTTCTTCAACAGTATTTTCTGTTGATTCAGAGTTTAAATCTTTTTCATCATTTTCTTCTAAAATCATAAAATATTTCCGTTTTCCTTTCCTTTATCCTTATTTATAATAAAAATAAAAATGATATAAATATTATATAATGCAAGCGCTTACTTTTCAATAGACAAAAAGAGATATTTTGTCTATTAATTCAAAACGATAAAATTTGAAATTATTATTTAAGATTTTTTTGTTTTTTAGAATAATATTTTATTTTTTTGCTTTTTTTAACCTTTTGCCTAATATATTGTGACAACTGACGCAATTTGTAATATACTTTAATCAGATTTTTGAAAAGAAATCCATATTAGATCAAAGGAGATATATTTATGGCTAATTTTAACAATGCATATGTTGCAAAGGTTTATGAAAACCTAGAAAAGAAAGATCCTAATCAACCAGAATTCTTACAAGCTGCAAGAGAAATCTTAAAGTCTTTAGAGTTAGTTGTTGAAAAGAGACCTGAAATTGAGGCTCAACACATACTAGAAAGATTCGTTGAACCTGAAAGAATTATTCAATTTAGAGTTGCTTGGCTTGATGATAAGAACCAAGTTCAAGTTAACAGAGGATACCGTGTACAATATAATAGTGCAATCGGACCTTACAAAGGAGGACTTCGTTTCCATCCAACTGTAAACTTATCTATTCTTAAGTTCTTAGGATTAGAGCAAGTATTAAAGAATTCCCTAACTACTCTTCCAATGGGTGGAGGAAAAGGTGGATCTGATTTTGATCCAAAGGGAAAGAGCGATATGGAAATCATGCGTTTCTGTCAAGCATTCATGACTGAATTATATCGTCATATTGGACCAGATACAGATGTTCCTGCTGGAGATATCGGTGTAGGTGGACGTGAAGTTGCTTACATGTTTGGTCAATACAAGAGAATTCGTGATGAATTCAGTGGAGTATTAACTGGTAAGGGATTATCATTTGGTGGTTCTCTTGCTCGTACTGAGGCTACTGGATATGGTCTATGCTATTTCACAAATGAAGCATTAAAGACTTTAAGAAATACTTCATTCGAAGGAAAGACTGTTGCAGTATCTGGAGCTGGAAACGTTGCAATTTACGCTATCGAGAAATTACAACAATTAGGAGCTAAGGCTGTTACATGTTCTGATTCAACTGGATGGATTTATGATCCTGAAGGAATCGATGTAGCATTACTTAAGGAAGTTAAGGAAGTTAAGCGTGCTCGTTTAACTGAATATGCTAAGCAAAGAAAGTCAGCTCAATATTTTGAAAAGAAAAATGGAGAGCATGGAGTATGGCAATATAAGGTTGATATAGCTCTTCCTTGTGCTACTCAAAATGAATTAAATCTTGAAGATGCTAAGATGTTAGTTAAGAATGGTGTAATTGCTGTTTGTGAAGGAGCTAACATGCCTACTGAACTTGAAGCTGCATACTACTTAATTGAGAATGGTGTTATTTATGGTCCAGGTAAAGCTGCAAACGCTGGTGGTGTTGCAACTTCTGGTCTTGAAATGTGCCAAAACTCAGCTCGTCTTTCTTGGACATTTGAAGAAGTTGATTCTAAGCTTAAATCAATTATGGAAGGAATTTTCCACAATGCTCATGATACAACTAAGAAATATGGTCTTAAGGAGAACGACTTACTTGCAGGTGCAAACATTGCCGGATTTGAAAAAGTTTGCAATGCTATGCTTGCTGAAGGTGTATTCTAAAATAAAATTATGGAAGGAGTCAAACGACTCCTTCTTTTTTTATAGAAAAAAAGCCTTTCGGCTTTTCTTGTTGCTTGTTTTAAAATATTCCAGCAATATACCAGTCTAGTATTCCTGCTAAAGTTCCAAGTATAAGAAGTGATATAACTGCTATCCATACCCACGTCATGCTTAATAAAATCATAATACCCGCCCTTCTTTCCTTAATTCCATTATTGCAAAAATCTTTTTAAATGTCAAACTAATTAATTATGAATAAATAAAAGAGGTATTATCCTCTTATATTAATTCCCTATATAAATTTCCTATCAAATCATAATAGCGTGAATGTTCTATTTCCCTAAATAAGAATGCTATTTCATCTATAAGAATATCGTCTGATAATATGCTAAATGTTATTTGCATTAATCTATATACAATATATAATCCTATAAAGTTATCCACAATGTTTTCATTATTATTACAAAATGGAAAATTCATATAGTACATATGATTAATTAATAAATTAATTATCATATGATTATCCTCTATTTTAATATCATCAAATGATACATTATCCATAAAATGTGGATAACTTGTTATTGTAGCTCTGTACCTAAAGAACTCATTGTATATGTTTTTAATAAACATATAAATGCTTTTATTCCACTCTGTATTTATATCTCCATTAAGATAATCTTTAATGTTATTAATACCTTTAATATTAGGATCTTTATATAGATAATCAAACATTTTATTGCGTACTTTATTATGTTTAATAAAATGTTGATTCTTTGAATATGTATTATTAAACATATATGATTTATCTATATTTTCAAATTCTATTAAATCATTTCCGAAAAGTGATTCCACTACAGCCTCACATGATGCAGATAAGGCAATCTCAGGCTGATTTATATATCTTACAAGTCTAGGATATTCCATACATATTGTAGTTAAAGCATTTACTCCATATTTTATTTGAAGTGAGCACATTCCCTTGTCTAAAGCTGGGCATAATCCTTTATTATCAAGTTTAATATGTGCATACCTTTTAGATGTTGGATATTCTTCTTTTACTAAATGATTTAAAGAATTATCTAACGCAGTTATTCTATCATAATCACTTTTAGATACATTTATGCGCCAATATGCACAACATGTATGTCTACATTTATCACATTTACATTTAAAATTTCTATAATTTTTAAGTACGTGTAGTTTATCCATAATATACCACCTAGAATTATTCTACATCGTGGATTTTTTACTTGCAACAAAAAATTACACGTATATATTTTTATCATTAAAATGTTTACATTTTTTAATTAGCAGAATTTATTTTAATTTTTTTGACTTCATTTACTATTAAATCAACCACTTCCTCTATATCGCTAGAAGCATCAACATAAAGATCATAATTATTTTCGTTTCCCCATTTTTTATTTGAAATCAAAGAATAATAATTACTTCTTACTTCATCTGATTTCTTTATATTTTTTAGTGCTTCTTCATAAGAATCACCATACATTTTCATAACATTAGAAATCCTATAATCCAAAGGAGCATGAAGAAAGACACTTATCATATTCTTGCTTCCATTTAATATTGAATCAGCGCATCTTCCCACAATTACAAATGATTTTGTTTTACCTAATTGTTTTATTATTTCACTTTGCGCAATAATAGCGTTTTTATTTACATCTAATGATAAATATAATGAATATCCATCTTCATTTGACAATTCGCTCATATATTTATCATAAAATCCTAACTTCTTAGCTTCATCTAAAATTAATTCTTTATCATAAAATTCTATATTAAGTTTTTGTGCCAATAATTTTCCGATACTTTTTCCATTTGTTCCATGCTCTCTTGAAATAGTTATAATTAAATTTTCATTTTCATTTTTGCTTGTTATTACATTAATCTTTTTATTAATGATATATTTTAATAATAAAATAGAAATAAGAGATGTTAATATTTCAGCAATCGGAAATGTAAACCAAACAATATTTAACACATTATCAGAGAGTGTAAATATATAGGCTATAGGAAATATAAATATAACCAGTCTTAATAATGCAGTTCCAAGTGGAAATAATGAATTTCTTAACGCTTGAAATATTCCTTGAATTGAAACATTTATAGCCATAAACACATATCCAATTGATGCAATTCTTACAGCTCGTTCACAAACATCAATAAGTTCATTAGTTGCACCACCAGATATAGCAAAAAGTTTTGATAATGGTCTTGCAGTCACTTCAAATAAAACTGTTAAGATTAGAGCAACTATTACAGAATCAAATATACCGTATTTAACACACTCCATAGATCTTTCCTTATTATTTAATCCATAATTAAATGATAAAACAGTAATTATAGTATTTGATAGCCCAAAGCAAGAAAATAAAGCTATTTGTTGAATCTTATAATAAATTCCAAAAGCACCAACTAATACGGTAGAGTCAGCAGTGGCATTAGATAAAATAGCATTCATTCCAGCCATCATCACAGAAAGTAAGCCTTGCATTATTGCAGCCGAAATTCCAATGGTATAAATTCCTTTAATTATCTTTTTATTTGGCTTTATATATTTTAAATCACCATTGATTTCTTTATTTTTTAAATAATGAAATAGCATAGCTATTACAAGTGATACAAATTGGCCAAATACAGTTGCCCATGCAGCCCCTTCAACTCCAAGGCCCAAAGGGAATATAAAAACATAATCAAATACAATATTTATTATTGCGCCACATATTTGAGCTATAGTTGAATATAGGGTTTTACCGGTTGCTTGTAAAAATCTCTCATAAATCGCAAAGCCTATTGATCCTAGAGACAAAATACAACAAATTTTTAAATAATTTGCCCCCATTCCTATTACCTCTTTATTATCGGTAAATAATGAAATAAACCAATTTGTTCCAAATAATCCAAATAGCAAAAATACCACATAAATAACAACGGCAAGAAATATCCCATTTCCAGCAATTCTATTTACCTCTTCTTTGTTATTTTCACCTAAATTTTTTGATAACAATGAATTAATGCCAACACCAGTACCAACACCAATCGCTATCATAAGGATTTGAATCGGAAATGCATATGTTAATGCTTCATTAGCGATTGCTCCAACATCTTTCATATTCGCAACAAATATACTATCCACAACATTATATAGTGCTTGAAGCACCATTGAAATAATCATTGGGAATCCTAAACTCCATATTAATTTTTTTAAAGGCTTTATAGCCATACTATTTTGTCTTATTTTTTCCATATTTTCCTCCAATTAACGCAAAAAAAGTGCAAATCCTCATCAACTGGATTTACACTTTATTGTTACACGTTGCATTACTATTCTAGCATAATTTAATTTTTATTTCATATGTTTTTTTTATTTTTTTTGATTATTATAAGTGAAGCTTACGCTCTTTAATTTCTTGAGTTCTTCCTTGATTCCAGAATTGTGATCCAATGTATCCGCAAGTTCTTCTTGCGACATTCATCTTAGATTGATCTCTATTATGGCAATTAGGACATTCCCATACTAGTTTATCATTTTCATCTTCTACAATCTTTATTTCTCCATCATATCCACATACTTGACAGTAATCTGATTTAGTATTAAGTTCTGCATACATTATATTATTGTAGATAAACTTAATTACTTGTAATACTGCAGGAATATTTCCTTGCATGTTAGGAACCTCTACATAAGAGATAGCTCCTCCTGGAGATAGACGTTGGAACTTAGATTCAAGTCCTAGTTTATGGAACGCATCAATATCTTCAGTTACATGAACATGGTATGAGTTTGTAATATAGTTCTTGTCTGTAACGCCTGGAATAATTCCAAACTTCTTTTGTAATGCTTTCGCAAACTTATATGTAGTAGACTCAAGTGGTGTACCATATAGAGAATAGTCAATATTCTCTTCTTTTTTCCACTTAGATGTATAATAGTTAAGTCTTTCCATAATTTCAAGTCCAAGCTTTTCTCCTTCAGGTTCAGTAAGCTTCTTTCCAATAAGCTCATATACTGTTTCCCAAAGTCCTGCATAACCTAAAGAGATTGTTGAATATCCACCATAAAGTAGTTTATCAATCTTTTCACCTTTTTTAAGCCTTGCGAGTGCACCATATTGCCATAATATTGGCGCAACATCACTCTTTGTTCCAAGTAATCTTTCATGTCTTATTCTTAAAGCTCTATGGCATAATTCCATACGCTCATCAAATGTCTTCCAGAATAAATCCATATCCTTACCTGCAGTACAAGCTATATCAACAAGGTTTACAGTTACAACTCCTTGATTGAATCTTCCATAATATTTAGGTTTTCCAGTCTCATCAATATATGGAGTTAAGAATGATCTACATCCCATACATGTATAACAATGTCCTTCACCATTTTTATCTATCTTATCTTGAAGCATAATCTTCTCAGATATATAATCTGGTACCATACGTTTTGCAGTACATTTAGCTGCAAGCTCTGTAAGATAATAATATGGTTGTCCTTCTTCTATATTATCTGGTTCCAAAACATATATAATCTTAGGGAATGCTGGTGTAATATATACACCCTTTTCATTCTTTGTGCCTTTTATACGTTGTTTTAAAGTTTCTTCAATAATTAACGCAAGGTCAGCTTTCTCTTGTTCTGACTTAGCTTCATTTAAATACATAAATTCTGTAATAAATGGAGCTTGTCCATTAGTAGTCATAAGAGTTACTACTTGATATTGAATAGTTTGAACTCCTCTTACTACTTCCTTACGAAGTCTATCTTCAACAATTTGCTTAATTTGATCATCACTTGCCGAAATGCTAAGTTTTTTAAATTCTTCTCTTACTTCAGAATCAATCTTTTTTCTTGAAATATCAACAAATGGAGCTAAATGTGTTAAAGAAATTGATTGTCCACCATATTGGCTTGATGCAACTTGCGCAATAATTTGTGTCGCGATATTACATGCAGTTGAAAAGCTATGTGGTTTTTCAATTAAAGTTTGGGAAATTACAGTTCCATTTTGAAGCATATCATCTAGATTTACAAGATCACAGTTATGCATATGTTGTGCAAAATAGTCTGCATCATGGAAATGGATTAATCCATTTTTATGTGCATCTTTAATATCTTCAGGAAGTAAGAATCTATTAGTAATATCCTTAGATACTTCTCCTGCCATATAATCACGTTGAACAGATACTACAGATGGATTTTTATTTGAATTCTCTTGTTTAACCTCTTCATTATCACCTTCAAGAAGAGACAAGATATAATCATCTGTTGTATTTGATTGTCTTAAAAGTTGATGTTTATATCTATAAGTAATGTATGATTTTGCGACTTTAAATGCTTTTTTCGCAAATATCTCTTCCTCGACAAAGTCTTGAATCTCTTCAACCCCAACAGCCCTTCCTAGGTCATGGCACTTATTTAAAACATCCTCAACAATTAAATCAATTGATTCTTTAGATAACCTTTCACTCTTTTCATCAATTGATTCGTTCGCCTTAACTATGGCATTATAAATTTTTGATTCATCAAATGTAACTTCTTTTCCACTACGCTTAATTACGTTCATATTTTGTTCCCCTCTCGTTAGTGATTTAATTACTTGTGTATCTAAGTCAAGTATAGTATAATAAACTCGGTGGAGGTGTTGGAATTCCAACAACATTTATTTATATGAAGGATTATATTAGAAAGACCCAATACTTTGAAAAATTAGATGACCAGGATTATTACGCAATACTTAGATGCTTTAGCGCAAGACTTATTTTATTTGAAAAAGGCTCTAATATTGTAAATATTGGAGACCCTACAACAAATATATATATAATAGCTAATGGTAAGGCTAGATCTAAAACATATGATACAAGTGGCAAAACCACTATTATAAGAGATTTTATTAATAATGATATATTTGGTATAGATTATTCTAATCAAAAGGTATATCTAGAAGAGCTTGTAGCTCTTGATGATACATATGTTATTGCTTGTAATGCATTTAGATTTCTAACTCCTTGTCAAAACAGATGTAAAAGACATATAGATTGTATGAAATTAACATTTCTAAATCTTGCGACTCTTATGACAAGACAATCAAGAAGAATTATCGCTATGTCACAATCAAAGACAAGACAAAAGATATTTGCTTATCTAAAAGAATTATCAAAAGGAAAAAAGAAATATTTTAAAATACCTTACAATCAATCAGAGCTTGCCCTTCTTTTAGGGCTTGAACGTTCTTCTCTATCTTATGAACTTAACAATATGAAAAGGGAAGGCATAATAGATTTTGATGATAATATGTATATGTTAAAAAAGAAGGAGATTTAGTTCTCCTTCTTTTCTTGATTCTCTTCTATTTTTGGTGCCTTCTTACCAATTCCTACTACTTCATCTACAGGAAGTGTGAACGCAATTCCTTGTCCTGGGGAATTAAGTCCTACTTTTTGATATAGGGCATGAAGTACATCTTCTTTAATATCTGATGATACAAGTAATAATACTACTTCTTTTTCAGGTGTGATTTGGAAATCAAATTTAGATACCAAATCCTCAGATGCAGTACCACGGGCATTTATAACAGTACCTCCACGAGCACCGCATTCACGCGCTGCGTCCATTACTTGTTCATTAAATCCTTTATTTACTATACATATAATAAGTTCAAATTGTTCCATGGTCTACGCACCTCTTTCTATATTGGCAAGCATTTGATATAGTTGCACACCAATTAATGATTTAACAGGAATTGTAAAGGCTACACCTTTACCATTCTTAGTTTTAAAATATTTATCTTCATATGCCGCAAGAATTTCAGGAACTCTTTCAGCTTTTACAACAGATAGTATTACAGCTTTCTCAGTATTAGATAAGCCAAGGAATGCTTGAATACTTGATGGAGCTGTACCCATACCATAAAATATGGTTTGCATATTTACCTCAAATCCCTCAAGGGCTGAGATATAGAAATCAACTTTACGTCTATCTATAATAGATACTAATATTTTTAATTTTTTAGGAGCCTGAAGTCCAGTTTGTATAGGCTTCTTTATTGTCTTTATATTCTTAGTTGAATCCATAAAAACCTACCTCCTACATAAAGTTAATGATTTGCTCATCGTCAGCAATAACGATTTGCTTCATACGTCTCTTCTCAATTACCTTATTCTTTACTACAGACTTAAATCCTAGTAATTGAATTGTAATAAGTGGTGTCATCGCAACCATCGCAACTACTCCAAATCCACAAGCAAGTAAATCAGAACCAGTTGTAACACAAGCACCTATCGCAAGTGGTAATATAAACGATGATGTAAGTGGTCCGGATGCAACACCTCCGGAGTCAAAAGCAATACCTGTATAAATACGAGGTACAAAGAATGATAATCCTAATGATATCATATATCCTGGTACTAAATACCATAAAATTGAGAAATCATATATAGCTCTTATCATAGATAGGCAAATAGAAATACCAACACCAATACATAGAGCTATAAGCATTGTCTTCTTCTTAATACCACCAGTTGTAACTTCTTCAACCTGCTTAGTTAAAACATGAACTGCAGGTTCTGCAAGTACAACTACTAGTCCTAATATAAATCCGAATATCGCAAGTGCTATATGGTTATTTGCAAGTTCTTGTCCTAATTTAAATCCAATAGGTAAGAATCCAACCTTTGCAGCTGTTAAGAATACTACAAGGCCTACAAATGTATATGCTAATCCTACAAATATTTTAATAAGCTTTACACGAGGAAGTTTAATAAATATTGCGTTTACAATTAAGAATACTATAACTATTAATCCTAACGCTATAAATACTCCTTTTGCTTCTTCAAGTAAAGATGTAAAGAATGTTTTTACTACATCTGATGCGATATTATAAGAATCAACATCTATAATATCTCCTGTAAGCTTTTCACCATTAATTGTAATACCTAAAAGTAAAACTACAAGTATAGGTCCTACAGAACATAAGGAAATTAATCCGAATGAATTTTCCTTACTATCTCTTCCACCAAGAGTATGGGCAATACCTACACCAATTGCCATAATAAATGGTACTGTAATAGGTCCTGTTGTAACTCCTCCGGAATCAAAAGCTATCGCAAGGAAGTTATTATTACCTTGTTCCATAACTAGTACTGCAACCGCAAACATTGCAGAATAGAAGAACATTAAAAGCATTGATAAATTAGTTTTAGTAATCATTTTTAATACTGCAAGTAATAAGAATACTCCTACACCTACACCAATACTTATAATAAGTACCCATGGGTTATTATTAAATAAGCCTTTGATTTGATCAGCAAGTACTGTTAGATCAGGTTCTGCAATAGTTATAAGTAATCCCATTAAAAAGGCAACTAATAAAATTATCCATATTTTTTTAGTTTTAATTAAGCTTGATCCTACCTGTTCACCCATAGGTGACATAGAAAGATCAGCTCCTAAGCTAAATAAGGCAATTCCAATAATTAATAGTATTGCTGATACGCCAAATACAATTTGTTCTTTAGTCTCTAAATCAACAAGTGGTGTAAATGATAATATTAATACTATAATCGTTACTGGAAGTACACTCATTAATGCTTCTTTTAATTTTTCCCATAGTTGTAATAACATAAAAGCGTCCTCCGTTTTTTATTATATTCTTATTATAAAAGCAAAATAAGGTAAACCCATAAGCATTTCCAGTTAACTGGCCATCTATAGGGGGTTCACCTTAAACTGAATCTCTTATAATGTAATCTCAATTATTGAAATTATATCATCAATTGGTATATCATTCTTTATTCCATATGTTGGATCATAGAATTTCTTTTGATAATATAAACAATAATGGTTTCTTCTTCCAATACGTGTATTACAAATACATATTGAAGGAAGTTTATCAAATTTATATACAATCTTACCATGTGCTATTCCATAATAATCAAGTGTTTCAATTAGTTTTGATAATGATCCTTGGAAAGCACGTGCTTGCATTCGCTCACATACCGCTTCAATAGATTCTCCTGTAAGCATTGATATTATCGCATGCATACAATATCCTTTAGTTGGTTGTGATACGTATTCGATTTTTTTTCTTATAGGATGTTCAACACTGTAAGGTGAATTTTGATTTATTGAATGAAGTTTATCAATCAAATCAAATTCGACTGATAGTTTTTTATATTCTTTAATAATAGCGTAAGCTTTAGGCCCAATCGGGATATAAAACTTACCTTCTCCACGGGGGGCTAACCTACATTCAAAATCTAAAACGTTAATCGTGTCTGATAAAATTACTACTTTCGCAAACAATGTATTTCCTTTCTTTGTAGTTAGTGGCCATACGTTAAAAGGAATATCGATATATATTTTATCATTTGACTTTACTAACTGGCATAGAAATGACTCCATTGTCTCACCATCCTTATACGAAATTATTTTAACATAACACATATTTTTTTGTAAATATTTTTTATAGAAAAAAAGATGTGAAATTCAAATTTTTAAGTATATTAAAATCAACGACTTAACGTATATCAACTATAAAATCAGTAACGTA
>CAZJAM010000020.1:0-22769 GCA_964544095.1 uncultured Anaeroplasmataceae bacterium
CATCTAAAGATTTAACTTCATTCCATTCGATTTTATTTACTCTTTCAAGAGCGTATTCTAAATACTATTTATCAAGAGAATCCATATCTTCATAATCTTCTGATTCTTCCTCATAGATACTTAATTCACTGTCTGGTATTGGCTCGTAAGATAAGTTTTTACATAAACCTTCTTTAAGATGAGCATTACGATACGCTATTAACTTATCATCTTCATCACAAATTAACCAACCATCTTTGTTGTAGTATTCTCCATCTATTTCTATTAGTCCTTCATTTGATTTTTCTTTCATCTAACTCAACCCTAATATAATATATTTGTATTAATTGTTTAATGATGCTAATACATAAAACATCAATTTAATTATTATTCTTATACTTTATTACCTTATTTATTAATTCATCTTTTTCATTAACAATATCTTCATCAATAACACATTCTAGTAAATAATTTAGCGCATTACCTATATCTTTACCCTTAAACCCAAGCCTCATCATATCATTACCATTTACTTTTAAATCAGATATTTTTAAACACAAATCATTCTTTTTAATTTCATCCATTATTGCCTTAACCCTATCTATATCTATAAGCTCACATACAGTATGATCAAGCTTATCTGCATTCATAAGTTCAAGTAGCATATAAAACAATTCTTCGTCCTCATTTGGTGTATGAGAAAAGTTTTTTCTAATACTTTTTTTATTTAAGTTAATAGTTGAATCATGATATTTTATTAAATATATAATTTTCTCTATATCACTATTTGAATATTTTAATCTTTTTAAAATATCTAAAGCCATTATAGAGCCAGCTTCAGCATGTCCATAAAAATGTCCATTACCATTTTTATCTATAGTAAAACACTTAGGTTTTGCGATATCATGAAGTAATGCAGCCATTCTTATAAGATTTTTGTTTTTAGCATTTTGATCTATATTACAACATACATTTATTATATGTTTATATAATGTGTTTTTATGATATTTATTCTTTTGATCAAAATTATAAGTAACACTTAACTCTGGAATTATAAGAAATAAAACATCATAATATTCATTTAATACATTATATAGATTTGCGCCTTCTAACATTTCTTCAAATTCTTTTTTTATTCTCTCCTTTGATACCCCCCTTAATAAGTCCATACATTCATGAATGGATTCTTGAGTATTTGTTTCTATAGTAAATCCTAATTGAGATGAGAATCTTAATGCTCTTAAAATTCTTAATGGATCTTCTTGAAATCTTTTTTCTGGATCAATTGGCGCTCTTATTATTTTATTTTTCAAATCATAATATCCACCCACAACATCAATAAGCTTATTACCATAGGCAAGTGCGTTTATTGTTAAATCTCTATGAGTTAAATCAACCTCTATTGAATTATCCTCATATTCTTCATGTTTAAATGTTGTGATTTCAACATTAAAACCATCTATATGAATGGTAAGAGTATTATGTTTTTCTCCATTCTTATTTATAATGTGATAATTCTCAAATATTTTTAAAAGAATATTAATTTGGCAGTTTGTCGTCAAATCATAATCTTTTACGTCTTTACCTAAAAGTGTATCTCTTATGCATCCACCAACTAGAAAACATAGATATCCATTTTCTATTATTCTTTTTTCTACATTTTTAACATAATCTGGCGCATTAATAATTAAATTCATTCTCTTGCCTTCCTATATAGTGTTAATACTAGCCTTTTGAACTCTTCTTTATCAACAGAGTCTTTAAGCTTTGTTGTATCTTTAAGTCTATCACATTTTTCTTTTAAAGTATCTATAAGAGTATAAAATTCTTTTGAAACATTACCACCAAAATCTCTATATTTACCCTCTCTTATATTCATAAGAAGATCATGTTCATCTTCTCTATATGTATGAAGAGTTCCATATTCAAGAATTTCATTACACATTAAATAGAGCCTAACTAGATGCATCATATGCTTATTCAAGTGAATATCATCTTTAGTGTTATATACTTGTTCACTTTTTTTACTATAATCTTTTAGCACATTATTCATAGAATCTACTAACGATTTTAGTTTAGTTAAAGGATAATGTTTTATATCTATATCAACAAGCACCTCTTCATCTTTATTATCATATGAAGAAACATAAGTTTTAACACTATCTTCTTTTAATTTGAAATCCGATTCAAAAGATGATTTTACATTTATAATACTTCTATTAATATGTTCTAGCCTATCGTGTGCATTAAGTTTATCTCTTGCGATTGCGTTTTCAAGTCTATTTAGTTGAGCATTCGCATATCCGCTAAAAGAATATACGGCACGCTTTGTTAAAAATAAATCTCTATTATCTAATAATATTTTACCAAGAGGTGAGACATATAGATAGTGTTCTGGTTTAGAATAAAGAAGTTCAATAATATTAGGATTACATTCTCTTACAAGTCTCAAAAATTTTTTTAAGCTATAAAGGACTGTATCAGTTTTAGAATCAATATATTGTTCAAAATCTGTCAAACCAAGTGTATCAGTTTCACTTTCTAATATAACTCCCCTAATATCTAAATCTGATGTTTTAGTATTTGTCCCATATGCATAACTTCCTGCGACAACTAAAAACAAGATATTATCTTTTATTTTTATATCATTTCTTAAAAAATCATAACTAGATGATTCTAATACTTCTTTAAAATTCATATATACCTCCCACCATCTTTAATTAATGGTATGATATCTTATAACCATACTTCCGATAACTAAAAGTTTTTTCTCAAAATAATTTTAGAACAAAAAATCAAGAATTTATCTAAACTTAAACCAATAACCAGCTTAAAACATAATCTTATATATATCTACTTAACCAAAATCTAAATCTTATGTCTCATGCAAAATCAATTATTGTGTATTTTGTGATGGATAATAATTATAATTCTATTAAATTAGTAAGGTTTGTTCTATCAATTGCCATCTGAAGACTCGCAACTAACCTTTGTAAATCTAAAACATCTTGTTTAACCTTATCTACATTATATAATAGTTCAGTATATTCTACCTTAGTATTATATTCTGAAGATATTCTTGTGATCTGATGTTTTGAAGCATATGTTTGTAATAAATCCTTCTTTGATTTAACAGTCGCAAGATATACTAAGCATTCTCCTATTGTCATATTAAACTCAGGAACTATAGCTGTTGCGTTAGATAGCGCAAGATGATATTTATATTTTCTTATAGTAGAATCAATATCATCAATTTCTTTTCTTACTTTATCATAAGAATAATTAGATGTCATCTTTCTTTCACCTTACATGAATATAATATCACGCATAAAAAATAAAATATATTTTCAAAATAAATATTTTTTTGTGGTATATACTTTCAAGTTATTAAGCCGTATTTTATATTATTAATTATAATTTTTTGTGGTATAATATATCACAAGGACGTGATATTATGCTAAAAATTAAAGTAAATATTGATTCAAAAAGTTATCAAACACTATTAAATGACATGAAATTATTTAGAATAGTTAAATCTGATGGTACTCCTAATAAAAATAAATTTATGAATTTACTATTTAAAAATTATTATAGTGATTATATTAAAGAAACAGAGACAATAATTTCTAACACTTTAAGTATAATGAAAAAATATAATCTAGAAAATAATGATTTTGCGCGTGAGCTTGGAATAGAACTTTTTGATTACAACCATAATTCAATTAATACATACTATAATGAATCACTTACATTCTATTTATCAGAAGAAAATGAATTTATATTTAATACTATAAATTCTTCTTTAGCACATTTAGGTGCATCAGCATACTTTAGAAAGCTTATATATAGATATCTTCTAAATCCTCAATATAGGCGTGAGGAAATAATATATAAGAATATTCTAGAACCAATTTATAAAGCTATAAATAATAAGGAAATAATAAAAATAAAACTTCAAAACAACGAATTAATTATGAAGCCTTATAAGATAGGGACATCTAGGGAAGAAATTTTTTCTTATCTTTTAGGATTATCTAAAGGGGAACCTATATCAATTCATATATTAAAAATTAAAGTTGCGGTTTCTATGAAAAATACTTTTAGTTTTACAAATGAGGAAGAAAAAAACCTAAGCGATATTTATCGCATAGGTATTCAATACCCATTTAAAGAAATATGCCATGCCGAAGTAGAGTTAAATGAAGCTGGTATTAAAATGTATGAATCTAAATATTTAAACAGACCTGAATATACAAAAATCATTGGAAATCATTATTTCTTTGACTGTTCTTTCTACCAACTATCACTATATTTTCTATCATTTGGAAATAGTGTTAAAATCATTACTCCAAAAGAACTTAGTAAAAAAATTTATGCAACTCACAAGAGTTATATAAACAGTTATGAAAATAAATAATTTATAAACTACTTATAATTTTATAGATACTAAAATTATTATGTTTATGATTTAATGAACTCATTTAACATTTCATACATTTCTGGAATATCATTATTTACAGTATCATAAATAATCGTTAAATTTATGATACCATAATCATGAACAATTCGGTTTCTCATACCTTTTATTTCACGCCAAGGAAGATTTGAATTTGAATCAAACGAAACATAATGCAATCAACAAGAACTTCATCATTTTCAATATCACTTTGTGTTTTATTAAAAGTATGTTCTTTCAAAAATTTTAAATCTGTTAAAATCTTATCTAGGTAATATAAATACCCTTTTTTATTATCCATAAATCTTAATTCCATCCTTTAATATTTCTTTTACTAATGCTTCATTATTATTAAGTTGATTTAGATCCAGTAAATCAACTTTTTTCTTTAATGATTCTCTTAATTCTTCAACAAGTCCGAAAAATTTAATACCAGTTACATTTACCGATATAAGCAAGTCAACATCACTAGTTTCTTTAGCTTTTCCTTTCGCATAAGAACCAAATAGATAACAAAAATCAACTTCATAGTTTTTTAAAACACGACTACAAACATCTTTAATTTGCTTTATAGTTATAATACCATGTTCTTCATCAATATAACCAAATTTGTTTAATTTTTCCATCATAAAATGATATTTTATAGAATCTTTCTTTGCCGCATTATTTTCATAACGGACATACGTTCTAAAAGGAACACCTAAAAATTTAGCGCATTCACTTTGAGTTAAACCCTTTTCATTTCTTAATTCTTTTAATGTCATTGGTATCACCTCAAGGTAATTATCTCACAATGGCATATAATTAGTTGAGATATTTGTGCCATTTTGGCATTTGAAAATGTTTTAATTTGAGTATAATTAACCTACTTGGCAAATAATTAACCGATAATTATCTCTTTCCACTTTAAAGTTTTATTCTATTACTCTTATACTTTTGAGTTAATAATCATAAAGAAAAACATATATGGAGGTACTCTATATTCATTGTTGTTTACAACTAATTGTTTAGGATGAACTATATACCCTTTATCAATATTTTTTCCGAATTTTTTTCTAAAAGAATCATAAGAAATATTAGTATAATTTTTAGAAGATTTTACCTCTATCGGATTAACCTTAAAATGAGTTTTGATATCATTTGAAATCAAGAAATCTATTTCAATATCATTTCTTTTTTTATC
The DNA here is from genome assembly GCA_964544095.1 of uncultured Anaeroplasmataceae bacterium. GTDB lineage: Bacteria > Bacillota_I > Bacilli_A > Acholeplasmatales > Anaeroplasmataceae > UBA3206. Next base: position 5,619 of record CAZJAM010000020.1, read on the forward strand.
AGTAGAATATTGTGTATAGAAGTACAATTTTCTACCAGATGAGACAATCATTTGAGCAATAACATTTTCATACAGCATTCCTTTATTTAGCGATAGCCTACCATTAATAATATCTTTATATAAATTATTTGTTTTTAACTCACTATCGCTGAATGCATGGCTTACAAGTAAACCTGTATCCCCCATATAGCACTTAACTTTTGATTCATTTTTATTTAAAGCAAATCCAACATGTGGATCATTGCATTTATAACAATTATTGCATATCATTGAATCTTCAAGCCAAAAAAAGCTATCGGTATAATTATTAAATCTATTTGTTTCACTAAAGTTGGATAATGTAACTTCTTTTTCGTGAGTTGACAAATAACCTGGTATATTTTCAAAAAGTGCATTTACTTTTAATTTATATTTTTTATTTGCTTTAGAAATATCATCTTTATACAAAGATAAAATAAGCCTTTTTTCTCTATCTGCAGCATCAAAATCTTTGTTATTTTCTATATATGCAACAACACTTTGTGGCATACCACCAACAAGCATATATTCATTAAACAAGCGCATAGCTTTTTTATGAAATTGGTTTTCTAAAGGGACAAGTGAATCAACACATTTTTTTATATATTCTATTAATATATCTTCACCCATAGCCCATAAAAATTCTTCAAAATCTAGAGGATACATTTTAAGTTTATATTCTTCCGATGGTATAACTATATTTTCTACATTTTCTTTAATTGAAATTAGTGAACCTGTTTCTATAAAATCGTACCTTGAGTCTTCTACCAAATATTTAATTGCTTCTCTAGCTTTAGGAAACTTTTGAATTTCATCAAATATTATTAAGGATTCATTAATATAAAGCTTTGTATTATATTCTAAAGAAATATTTTGAAAAAACACGTCTAAATTATCCAGATTTTCTATAAAATTATCTTTTATGGATTTATTAGCTTTGGCAAAATCAATTATAATGTATGTTCTATAATTTTCTTCGCCGAATTTTTTAGCGATTGTAGACTTACCGATTCGTCTTGCTCCCTCAATAAGCAATGCCGATTTTTTCTTGTTATTTTTCCAACTTATCAACTTATCATATATTTTACGTTTTAATATCATATCTAAATCCTCCTATTTTTATTTTAACATAAAATACACAATACGCAAAGTATTTAATTACAAAAAACTACATAATACGCAAAGTATTTAATTGCCAAAAACCACATAATACGCAAAGTATTTTAACATTACTAATTCAAAATTATATCTACGTTATATGAATTTTTCAGATTTTCTCAAGACTATTCAATATAAAATTTCATATTTTTTCAAGATCACAAAAATTTTTTTATTTATTTAACATTTTAAAACAAGTCGTATCTATTAATTAAGAAATTTATACATTTCCATATATTACACTTTGAAAACTTTTGAATTTTAATGACTTTTCAAAGTAGCATTAGCATAATCATTATATTCTACAAGCAATCATACAATAGAAAAAACCTCAGCCAATATATTAGTTGAGGATTTTTAAATTAGAATTCTTGTATGTAAATTAACTAAAAATTATAATTTTTCTAAAATTGATCGTAATCGTAGTCATCGTCTCTCCATAAGACACTATCTAACAATTTTTGAACATTTTTAGGTTGTGGCCAACCAAAGCCTTTACAACTATAAATGCAATTATCTCTTTCAAATATAGCCCAAAATAAATCACCTTATTGATAAATTCTCATTTTCCAACGAGGATCTCTATCATATTCAATTCCATATTCCTTCCAGCTTTTCAATTCTTCATATGTAGTTTCTTTGAAACCTATTTTAATAAATTCATCATGTAAGATTTCTGGGTCAGTTATTTTATTCACATTATTTTCTACTTTTTTCATATTAATAAATACCTAGTATATTAAATTTTAAGGAGTGGAGTACTACAACTATAAAATAAAAGGAGTGTTTTAAATCTTTAAATTATGGGGAGTATATTACATCTTTAAAATATTACTTCTCTATAAGCCATCTTGCAATGTCTATAACCAAAATACCTTTATAATCATAAGTATCATTTTTTGTTCTTGCAATAATAATTTTTGGATAAGCATCTTTTATTGATAATAGTGGTGAATACTCTCGTTCAAATGTTTTTTCATTATCAATATATTCACAAACTTGTATATATTTCTTTTCACTTTGCTTAATGGCAACAAAATCTATTTCTTTTTTATATAATTTACCAACATATACTTCATAGCCTCTTCTAAGTAATTCCAAATAAACTATATTTTCTAAGCATCTTCCAACATCAAGATTCCTAGTACCATTTATAGCATATCTAAAACCAACATCAGAAAGATAATACTTATCACTACTAGATAAATATTTCTTGCCAACAAGATCATATCTTTTTGCTTTATAAAACATAAATGAATTCTCAAAATAACTTAAATATTTTGATATTGTCTTTCTTGTAATACCCTCTTTCGAATTATTTAAGCAATTACAAATATTATTAGGAGATAAAACATTACCAATATTATCCATCATATATTTAGAAAGTGTCTTTATTTCATTTTGATTTCTTATTTTATATTTATTTATTAAATCTCTTAAAAGAATTGTGTTAAAAACATCATTCAAATAATTATATTTATTTGATATGTCTTTATAAACTAATGCCCCAGGCATTCCACCTTCTTTTAAATAAGAATTAAACATAATATCAATATCAAGCTTTTCATCATAGTAATCTATATATTCTTTAAAAGAAAAAGGAAATACTTCAATACTCATAGTTCTGCCAGTAAATAGGGTAGCTAAATCTGAGCTCAATAGAAAGGCATTTGATCCCGTAATATAAATATCAAAAATATTTTTTGAATGTAGACTGTTTATCGCAAGTTCAAAATTTTCACATAATTGAACTTCATCAATAATTAAAACATTATGAAGTCCATCTTTATATTTATCTAATACATATTTATGTAAATTATGGTATTCAAGTAATTCTTCAAATTCAAGTTCTTGAAGATTAATAAATATAACATTTGCTTTAGAATCGTTTTTTAAAACATAATCTATAAATTCATTCAACAATATAGATTTGCCACTTCTTCTCATACCAGTAATAACTTTAATATCCGGAGTATTTTGCAATTCTATAATCTTGTCTAAATAATCATTTCTAATCAAGTATTTCACTAGTTTTTCACTTCCTAATTTATTAATTTATAATATTATTATACTATATACTTTTCTTAAACGCTATTCCCATTTTTTGAAAATTAATTTATTTTTGGGAATAGAGCCTTTATATTTACTTACAAATATTATGCATAAAGAAAATATAAAACGCAAGATAGTAAGTGCTTGAATTCCATACAAAACGCAGGATTCAACACTTTTATTGAAAATCATCTTACAGCAAAATCAAAAGCCCCTACAAAGTAAATCTTACCTTATAGGGGCTCATAATATTAAAATTAACAGAAGTTATTTTATAATACTTTAAACATATTCATTTAGTATATAACTTACTGGAATTGCATATGCAAAACCTTGTTCTACATTACCATTTAATCCTTTTGTTCTAAATGTAATCATTCCAATTATTTCATCTTTATCATTAAATAAAGGTGCTCCACTATCACCTTGTCCTATATTAATTGTGGTTTGTATATAATTTGAATAAACATTATTATAATTTAAATTAACAAATGTTTTACTAATGCATCCTTCTTTAAAAGAAAGGCCATAATTAGAAAAATTTCCAATACTATAACATTTTTGTGATGTATAAATATTTTCTTGTGTTTCAAAATACATGTGATTATGCGAACCCTGATATTTTAAGATGGCAATATCTTTTTCCTCACTAAATTTTAATAATAAAACAGACTCATAATCCAGAGCATCATAAAACCTTATTTCAATATTGTCAAATTGTTCACGCGATCCATTTACTAAATTGCTTATAACATGATAATTTGTCACTACCATATCTTTATCAATAAACCAACCTGTTCCATAACTTTTATTATTTAGATCATCATAGCTTGCTACTTCAACAACCTTAGAAATGTTTAAATCATAATAATTTATATCTTTTTCTTTTAAACTTTTATAAACAATTATTGTAGTTAAACTAGATATAATACAACAAGCAATTACTAAAATTATATATAAAATTATTCTTTTCTTATTTATTTTCATATCCATAAAAATTGATTACTGATGGGAATTCTAAATTATTTGCCTCACAATAATCATAATATTGACCCGAATTTAACCTTACCTTGCAAGAATATAAATAATCTTTGTTTTTTTCTTTTTTTATTTCATCATAATATCCACGTAAAAAATCAGTATTATCACCATAAAACGGAATTTCTAAATTAGAGGTTTCATCAAACAACACAACTGCAAAAGCTCTTGATTGCCACGAAAATCCTACAAAGCATGCATATTTTTCATCATTTATATATATGCTTGAATAATTATTTTTTTGTTCTTTATCTGGATACTTATTTATTTGCTCAGAAGTGGCTGTAATATTAAAATTATCACTTTTCCATATAACATTTTCTATTTTATCTACTCGATAAGCCTCTCCACATGAACAAAGAAAAAATAAAGACAATATAAAAAGCCATAATAAAACAACCTTTTTCATAATTATTCCCTTTCTTATTTTAAGCTTTATTTATTTTCATATCCATAAAAATTGATTACTGATGGGAATTCTAAATTATTTGCCTCACAATAATCATAATATTGGCCTGAATTGCTTAACCTTACCTTGCAAGAATATAAAAACTCTTTATTCTTTTCTTTTTTTACTTCATCATAATGTCCTTGTAAAAATTCACTATTTTCTCCATAAAACGAAATCCTTAAATTAGAAGTTTTATCAAATAAAGCTACAAAAAAGCCTCTTGATTGCCACGAAAATCCTACAAAGCATGCATATTTTTCTTCATTTATATAAATACTTGCATAATTATTATTTTGATTATCATCTGGGTATTTTTTTAATTGTTCAGAAGTTGCAGTTATATTAAAAACATCACTTTTCCATATAACATTTTCTATTTTATCTATTCGATAAGCCTCACCACATGAATAAAGGCAAAATGTAGAGAGTATAATTATAAAAAATAAAAACATTTTTTTCATAAATATTACCTTCTTATTTTGATACGAAATATGCACATATATATGTTTTGTTTATTCTTCCTTCAAAATACTTATTATAATCACTTACATCAGTTGTAACATTTTCTTTAGAATAATAATTATATGCATGATATTTATTACTACCATAGTTTGAATCTTTATCAATCATAAATGTATGTATCATATCTTTTGCACTTTCACCATTCCATCTAGAAAGTATCACATAATAGTCATTCTTATTTTCCATATATTTTTTAAATGTTTTATAATTTGTTACTTTATTATATGAAATTCCTGTAGAATTTAAAAAATATGATATTTGATAAGGATTTGATCCAAAAAATCCTTGGGCTATACCTATTTCAATGCCTAAACTTTCATATAAGAAAATCGTATCAGCAAGTGTAAAATCTCTTCCTATTGCATGTGCTAAATTATAACCTGCAATTACCTCACATCCGGCATATGCCATATTACTATATCCAAACTTCCAATCACTAAATGAACCTTATCCATATACATAACCCTGTGGTTGTGCTTTTTTAGAATTTGATTTATAGTTTGAAATATAACTAACATTTTTTACTATATTATATAATCGTTCTAAAATATTTGCCTTAACAAATACAAGAATTTTTATACTTGGTTCTATATATGATAAAGTTTGCATATCAGCATTTAATACTTTATGTAATGCATTTCCAAACCATGAACATTGTTCTTGAGAACTTAAGTTATTTAATTCAGACAAAAATATATGTTCACTATCGATAGTGAATAATATATCTTCTTCATTAGAATAATTTATCATTGGAACACCAGTGAAATTTTCAATTATATGTTCATTTGTACTATCAAAATATACATTTAATACAACTGTTCTATCACTTAAGTTAGTGCATACCTCATAGGTAATTAAATATTCATCTTCATAAAGTGATACAGATTCAAACCCTTCTAAGGCATCAGATGATATTTTTTTCTTGGCAACAGTTTTATATAAATCATCATTATTTGTTTCAACAACTGAATCAAAATACTCATCACCATAAGATATTATTTTTCCAGTTCTTGTAAGAGCAATCTCTTGGTTATTATTCTTATTACATGAACTTAATCCAATAATACTTAAAGTAAGTAAAATTAAACAACAAAATAATTTTGTAATTCTTTTCATAATCTTCTCCTCTCAATTTGGGAGGATAATCAGGATTATGCGCATGAGTTAACTCTCCTTGGTCCACCCACTTATAATAATAATAATAATGGACCTTGTCAAGAGATAAATACACTTTTTCATAAAATATTGAGTTTATTCCTAAAGTAGGATTTTCATTATATACAATTTATAAAGTATTCTACACTTTCTCTTGAAATATAATTTCATTTAGAAAACTTAACCGTATATGTACAAATTTCATTTAGAAAACTTAACCGCATATGCACAAATTTCATTTAGAAAACTTAACCGTATAAGTTGATTTTTAAGGTAAAAAATGTTATATTTTAATTGATATAAAGCGAGGCAAGTGGTAAATATGGAATTCAAAAGAAAAATATATAATCAAATTTTAGAATGGAAAAATGAAAAGGACAAAAATTCTGCACTATTAATTGAAGGAGCAAGGCGTGTAGGTAAAACAACTATTGTCAAACAATTTGCTAAAAACGAATATAATAATTTCATTTATATAGATTTTACTTATACAAATGAAGAAATCAAAAAAATGTTTAAAAAGATTAATCCTGCAAAACCTTTATCAATGGATCAATTTTTTTCAGATTTATTCTTGTTATATGAAAAAGTCTTAAATAAAGGTGATTTAATTATATTTGATGAAGTCCAACATTTTCCATTAGCAAGGCAAGCCATAAAAGCTCTTGTAGCTGATGGTAGATTTGATTATATAGAAACTGGTTCATTAATTTCAATTAGAGAAAACACACAAGATATCCAAATTCCTTCTGAAGAAAGACGAATTGAAATGCATCCAATGGATTTTGAAGAATTTTGTTGGGCTTTTAATTGGAATGAAAAATGCACTATGCTTCGTAATATTTTAGCCGAACACAAAGTCATTAGTGAAAACATACACCATCAATTGATGGATGATTTTAGACTATATCTAGCTTTAGGCGGCATGCCAAAAGTTATTTCACTTTATCAAGAAACAAATTCATTTATGCGTTGTGAAAAAGAAAAACAAGATATTTTAAAATTATACGAAGATGATTTAAGAAAACATGACAACAAATGTAAAACACACACTTTAAATGTCTATAATTCAATGCTGCCATCATTAAAATCATGGTCAAAAAGAGTTAAAACAAAATATAAAAGTCAAAACATGTTGATTTCATACCAAAGATCTCTTAAAGATTTAGAGGATTCTAAAATTGTAAATTCAGTTTATCGTTCTTCTGACTTAAGTTTTGGTTCTTTTATAAAAGAAGAAAACAATTTCAAACTATATCCACTTGATGTTGGTTTAATGTTAAGTGCTTTAATTGGAGATGTAAACGAAAATTGTGAAAAAACTTATTTAAAAATAAGAACTGGCAATCTTGATGGTGCCAATTTTGGAACTTTATATGAATCATTGGTTGCTCAAAGTCTTATATGTAATGAAAGAAAAATTTTCTATCATACATTTGAATATAATGATAAAAGATATGAAATTGATTTTGTCTCTTTTATAAAAGGTAAAATGAATGCCATAGAAGTAAAATCAACCAAGAGATTTACTACTTCTTCTCTTTCAACATTAAAATTAAAATATCCTCAATTAAAAATAAATAAAATAGTTATTTCACCAAAAAATTTAAGTTATGACAATGAGATTACTTATTTACCAATATATATGAGTTATCTACTTTAATATTAATCGTTAACATTAAAGCCCCTACAAAGTAAATGCTACTTTATAGGGGCTCATTAATATTAATAATATGAATTATCAACTAAAAATAAAATTAATTTCCATATCTGTTTTTGACATCTCGCTATCATCATTACATGTAATAATTGGGCTGTTGACTTTCTTAAGTTGTTTTCTTAATTTTGGCATTGTTTTCACAACATCAAGAATTGATGGATTGTTTCCAATAAACTGTACTATGCATGTTTTAGGGTTTGGTATAACGCTCTCGAAACAAAAATCTGCTAGTGAAGCAATCGGAACACAAAAACTCTTATAATAATTTTTTCCACTCTTTTCTAAAACAGTCTTTAAATCAAAAAAATCAACGCAAATAATTCCTGGTATCATAGAAATTCTTGTTATAATTTTAATGATATTTATTGAATCACTAATCATTTTATTATTATCATCATAAGATATAAAGGAATCAAATAATGTAGTATTATCAACATTGCATGTTATAAGCATTGTAAATATATTTAATTTTGAAATTTCATTTAATGTTTCTAAATTTTTATTATAATCCTTTGTAATTACAATATACATTAAAGGTTCATCAGTGTCAGCTAAAAACTCACTTTTATCACTATATATTTTTAATCCAGCTAAATCAATATTATTATATAATGCAAGTTCATCCTCTTTTAAATCATCTAATAATAAAACTCTAATACATTTGTCTAAATATTTTATACCATACATTTCATACCCTAAATTTTCTTTTATTTCATCCATAATAAGTACCCCTCTCTTTTCATTTAAAATATATTTTTGCTATTTAATCATACCAGAGATTCTTTATAAGCCAAAAAGTTTTTTATTGCTTGTGGTTTTTTCAAAATAAGATCTATTAAATTATTATAATTCAATAAATCATCGTATGAATTAATTAATAATTCCTTATCATTTACTAAAATTGTTTTAGTCCCCCATTCTAAATCAACATTTGAATCAATAATTTGAAACAATTTAGATGAGTAAAAAATAGGAATATTACTATCATCTTGAATTAAGAATTTAATTTCTTTATCATATTCTAGAATTCCATAAACTAAATATTCACTACCAAGCGATAAGTCATAACCCATTATACCACCAGTTGCTTCTAAATCCAAAACGACAAAATTTTCATCTGACATTTCTTTATTAAGCAGTTTTGGCAAAACTAAAGGGATAACATTAGCGTTTTTATTTATTAAACATTTAACTTTCACTTTTAACATCCCCCACTTTTTAATAAAAGTTTTAGAGTCTTATAATCCTATAATATCTAATGGGCAATAATATACCTCTTCATTTATAGGAAACAATTTGTCAGAAGAATCTATTACCAAACCAACATTTACTTTTTTATTATATTTTTTCAAAACAGTAAATTTTTTAGAAGAACTTACTGGATTAATTCCTTTTTTTATTTCAATAGGATATATGGAATCATATTCTTCGATTATTAAATCCACTTCATATTGATCACAATCTCTATAATAATAAATATTTGAAGTATCTTTATAACTATTGTAATAAGACTTTATTATTTCTGATATTACATAAGTTTCATAAAAAGGACCAGCAAAAATACTTTTTTCTAATATTTCATTAGATGGAATACCACATAAATATGCGCATAAACCTGTATCCATGAAATATAATTTAGGACTCTTAATTACCCTAGATGATAAATTTTGGGCATAAGGATATAAAAGCTTTATAATACCTGATGTTTCTAATATAGAAATCCATGATTTAACAGTTCTAACATCAATTCCCACACTTCTTGATATTTCAGTATAATCAAGTTTGCATGCTGTCCTTAACGCAATGTATTTCATAAAGTTCATAAAAGTTGTTTCTTTATCTGCAGAAATAAGTCTTCTTACATCTTTTTCTATATATGTTGTAACATATGACTTAAAAAACATTTCTCTATTAATTTTATTAATAACATATTCGGGCATTCCACCATTAATTATACATTCAAAAATTTCTTTTCTTGATCTATAATTATTTAAATTTTTTTGTTTATCAAACAAAATATCAATTTTAGGAACAAAAGCTGAATGTGTTTTTCTTTGTTTTATCTCATTATATGATAAAGAAGCCAAATTAAAAACACATGTTCTACCAGCTAATGATTCTGTTATAGCATTTTGTAATTCAAATTGATTAGATCCTGATAATATATATAATAAACTAATAGGTAGATTATTATTTAAACATTGTTTTTTCATATTATCAATTTCTATTTTTATATATTCAAGTAAATTAGGTGCTTTTTGAATTTCATCGATTATCAAAGGCTGACCATAATATTTCAAAAATCCTTTCGCATCTCTTAATGCATAATCTTTTATTTCCAAATCATCTAAAGTTACATATTGAATATTTGGAAATATTTTTTCGATTAATGTTGATTTTCCAACTTGTCTTGAACCATAAATTGTAATTGAAGCAAATTGGCAAGAAGCTTCTATTATTTTTTCTTCTATGTCTCTTTTTATGTACATATTTCAAATCACCCAATATAATTATATAATATAAAGCCTTCATTTTCAAGTTTACAAGCATTGGAATGCTATTTTCACCGAAATATTATATAAATCAACTCTCATCTTTATAAACATAAGTATTTTTTAGACTATCAAACTTATATAAATCAGCACAATCCCATAAATCAAAAGATAGTTTATAAGCATCAATCGAATAATCTTCAAATTTACCTTTATAATCAATATGGCCATTACTCGCAAGAATATATCCTGTATGTGAACCAATAGACTCATCTGCATAAAGAAATGCAAATTTATAATTTGGATTTTGTCTTGTAATTTCTATAAATATAGGGATTGCGGGATTCCATGCAGTCTCAAATTTTAAAGATGATTCTTTTAAATCAACTTCAAGCGCTCTTGAATTCCACTTTGTCCCCCAATTCTTAATAGACCATTCATACCAGTTAACAGCATTATATTTAATAATGTTATTAACTTGTTTTTGACCTAATTCTATAAGTTTATCTAACTCACTATTAAATTTATCTAATACACTAAATAATGATTCTTTTTTAATAATCAAATTATTATTAGATATAAGGTGATTTGATATTCTTTTTTTAATATCATCGAATTCCACGTCTGATAATTTATCTTCTTTTTCTCCAAAATAATCAACATTAGGACTAACACTAGTTAAATATAGGCTAAGCGCAATATCACTTTTGGATGAAAATTCAATACTTAAATCTTCTGGCATTGGAATAATCTTATTAAAATCAAGCTCTAGTGATTTAACACAATCATTTCCGCTAAGTGTTCCATATTTTTTTAATAATTCCTCTGTTATTTTTTTGTTTCCTGTAATAATTCTATTTTTTACCCAATTTGGCATTCTATGTTCTCCATTTTCTATTAAATATTTGTAAGAACTTTTTATATTTTGCTTACACATATATTATTACAAGTTTTATCTATAATTACTTTTTCATATGTAACATTTTTTTATTTTTAACAATAGGATTCTTTAATTTATTACAACTAAGTTATTTTATTGTGCTAAAAAGGTAAGGCTACCACCTTACCATAATACTTAAATCACATCCATATTAATATCAACAAGTGAATCAATTAAAGCGTCACCAAGACCAATCATAGGAACAATGATTTGTTTTGAATGAAGTATTTCTGCACACTTTATATATATTTGGCCGGCAGGGATTATAACATCCGCTCTATCAGGCTTGATTTTATATTTTTCAATACGTTCTTTAATAGTTAATTCCAAAATATCATTATAAATATATCTTAAATCTTCTACAAGTAAATTCTTAGATTTTGATTTTGCATAACTTATCTTGTAATATCTATCAATATTTCCACCTGTACCTACAATATTTAACTTTCCATATTTTAAGAAGTATGATTCAAGTGTTTTTTTAAGTTCTCTCCATGTGGATTTTTTATCTTTTTTTGCAAGTATTCTAAGTGTTCCAAGAGAGAATGAGTGAGATTCAACAGTTTGTCCTTTTATATATAAAGTAATTTCAGTCGAACCACCACCTACATCTACAAAGACATAATTTCCTTTTAGTTTACAATCTTTTGCAATCATAGATATAGTATTTGCCTCAGTCTCACCGGTAATTATTTCAATTTTATATCCTGTTTCATTATAAACTAAATCAATTACAGATTCACTATTTGAAGCTTCTCTCATAGCGCTTGTCGCAACTATTTTATATGAGATAACATTATATAATTCAAATAGTGCTTTATAACATGTAATGGTTTTTATTAATTGATTTATTTTCTTATCGCTAATGAATCCATATTTAAACACATCTACACCAAGACGTAAAGGTATTCTAAGTTCTTGCACAGTATTAGTTATAATTTCTCTATTAGGATTTTCATATACTTGTTTAATAACCATTCTTACAGCATTTGTTCCTATATCAATTGCGCCATAATATCCATTATTCATTTGATACCTCATAATGTTTAGAAAGTTCTACTTGACTTCTTATTTTCTTTCTACCTTTACTATATTTAATAAAATCTTCTTGACCTGTTACTAGTGTAGAGTGCGTATTATCAGCAAAGCCTATATTAAATATATATTCTATTTCTTTCTTTATTTCTTCATCATATAGTGGAGTTATAACCTCAACTCGATTATATAAGTTTCTAGGCATTAAATCACTAGAACCCATAAAATATAACTTATTTCCACCATTTTCAAAAATAAATAGACGATTATGTTCTAAATATTTATCGATAATGCCATGTATTTCAATATTAGGGCTTATATTTTTTATTGAACAATTTCCTCTTACAAGCATTTCTACCTTAACTCCAACTGATGCAGCTTGATAAATTAATTTAACTATATTTTCATCTGTTATATGATTAACCTTAATTTGGATTTTAGCCTCTTTACCTTCTTTGGCATTTTTGATTTCATTCTTAATTAGTTTAACTAATTTAGAATATAATCTGTTAGGAGAAATAAGGAGTGATTTAAATGTGTGTGATTTATATGGGCTTTCAAGAAAATCAAATAGAGTTTCTACATCTCTTGCAATTCTTTCATCACTTGTTATAAGTAGACAATCAGTGTATACATGTGCATTACCTTCATGGAAATTTCCTGTAGAAATAATTACCATATCTTTAAGCCCATTTTTAGCCTTTATAAGCATTACCTTACCATGAACTTTAAATCCTTCTTTTGAACTTATAATATCACAACCTGCATCACTTAGTTTCTTAGAAATCAATATATTACTTGATTCATCAAAACGTGCCATAAGTTCAACCATACAAGTGACTTTTTTACCATTGTATGCAGCACTTTCAAGGCAAGATACTACTTGGCTATTCTTTGCGGCACGATATATAGTAGCCTTAATTTGAGTTACATCTTTAGATATTGCGCACTCTTGTAAGAAATTAATAAATGTATCTATAGATTCATAAGGAACATGTAAGAACAAATCTTTGTTTTGTACATATTTAATCAAAGATTCTGAAATACATTTCTTTGTTGTAGGCCAATTATCATATTTTAGGTTTGGTCTATCACCAAAATATGGGAATTTCATTAAATCTTTATTATTATGATATTTACCACGAATAACAACAAGTTCTTTTTCTCCTATTTCAAGTTTTTTAGTTATTACATTAATCAAATCTTCTGGTGTGTTTTCGCCAAATATAGTTCTTACAGGAAGACCAGATTTTCTTCCTTTGACTGCTTGTAAAATATTTTTTAATATTCCTTCTTCAGGATCTGATTCAATTTCAAGTTCTGCGTTTCTATCAAATTTAAATGGATATGCTTCAAAAGTATCATAATCTAAGCATTTAAATATATCTTTTAAATTTAAGCGAACAACATCATCTATATACATAACATAGTGCTTATTAAGAATATCTGGAAGCACTATAAAACGGCTACATTCTTTTACAGGTAGAGCGATAAGGGCATATGAAACATCTGTATCATCACTTTTTTTCATTAACTTACATGCTAAATATATAGATGAATCTAATACATTACTTAAATTAGCTTTCTTAGTTAATATAATAGGTTGAATGTAGGATGAAATATACCTTGAAAAATAAGTTTTTATGTATTCTTTTTGCTCATCATTTAACTCATTTTCGTTAACTAAATAAATATCATTATTTCGTAATTCTTCAAATGTATCAAGTATAGCCTTATCATATTCTATACCATACATAGCACTAATTCTTGTGATCTCATTAAGTACCTTTTTCTTAGCCTTACTTTCTTCTACATCACTTTCACTAATTTTCTTTAAAGCCGCGACACGAACACGGAAGAATTCATCTAGATTTGATGAATAAATTGCTAAAAAATTAAGTTTTTCATAAACTGGTACATCATTTCTTTTAGCTTCCGCAAGAATTCTATAGTTAAAATATAGCCATGAAATATCTCTATCTAAATAATTTTTATTATTAATTTTAATATTTTCTACTCTTTTTGCTTTGTTATTCTTTTTTGTCATATTAGACCTCATTTATTTAATTAGATTTTAAGCTTAATATGTATATCATCCAATCATTTTAATGTAAAAAGAATGTAAATTAAGCGTAATTTAAATCGTAATAATATTTATTCCATTATTTAAATATTAGAACTATTTGTGATGCAAAGGATGATTATATTCAACACCCATTGTCTTCAATTTGTCTTTACAGTCTTTGTAATTATTAGCATCCATACTCTTGTCCTCCTTCTTCCATAGAAGGTTTGGGGAGACAAAAAACCTCCTAACACGAAGTTAAGAGGTCAACAATTTCGATGGTGTCCAGAGCGGGAATCGAACCCGCATGTTATCACTAACATTAGATTTTGAGAGTTTTTTTGAATTTTTCTTTATTGCTACATATACTTGCAAATAATGCCATTAGATTTGGCACTTTTTCACATTTGTTTTTTTTAAATAATAGGATTCTTTATCTACCAGGCTTAAGTTTATATTTTTCAATACGTTCTTTAATAGTTAATTCCAAAATATCATTATAAATATATCTTAAATCTTCTACAAGTAAATTCTTTGATTTTGCATTAGATATCTTATAATATCTATCAATATTTCCAGTTATAATCAATAAGGTCTCGGCGGAAAGTCGTTATTTTTTACAGATTCCGCCGAAACCTATTTTAATATTTACTAAATTATAAAAACAAATCATCACAAGTTAAGGAAACTTGAAGTTCTTTTGAATATTTATTTTCTATTAAACCATTTAACGAGATTAAAGATAAATGAACTGATGATTTAGTATGAGTCAATTCTATAAAATCATGTTTTTTCTTATAAATTGATTCTAATTGTTTAGAAGTTAATAAAAATTTAGTGTCATAATATTTAATTTCAATTAAATTAATTATATCATCACTTCTCTCTATAATCATATCAATTTGAGAACCAAAAATACCATTATCTAAATCTTTTTGACATGACCATGGATAAACAGAAGAATATACGCCTGATATGCCTAGTGCTTTTTTAATACTGTTATAATGTAATAAACATATTCTTTCAAATGCTAATCCCTTCCATGTATTAATAGGACTTGTATTTAATTGGTTTTGCCAATAATTATCATCACTAACTTTATTAGTTAAAAAATGAAAATGGAATATAGTAAATGGATCTATTAATTGATATATAATTAATTTCTTTTGATATTTAATTGGAGAATATTCTCTTATAAAGCCACAATTAATTAAATCTTTTAGTTTCTGAGTTAAATTTCCATTATCAATTAATTTTCCATCTTCTATAATTTCTTTTCTAGTTAAACCATATTTCTTTTTAGATAATTTTTCTATTATACTCAAATAAATATCTGGAGAGTTAAATAATGATGAAAATATATATTTTAATTCATTTTTTAATAATGCATTAGTATTAAAAAAACAATCATCTATAAATTGTGGGATAGATTCACCCTTTTTAATATAATTCCAATAATATGGTACTCCACCAATTACCATATAGGCTTCTATTATTTGTTTTCTTGATAAATTTAAAGATTTATAATTTGAATATTCTTCACATTCTTTCAAAGTAAATGGTTCAATATGAATTTGATCTGTGACCCTATTATATAATCCACCTTTACTATGTATAATATTATTTATAATCCAAGAAGTTACAGACGAGCAAATTATAAGCATTATATCATGTCTTGCACTAACCCAACTATTATAAAAGTTTTCAAGGACTTTAATAAAATCTGTATTTTTTGTATACATCCAAGCTATTTCATCAATAAACAGGATTTTCTTTTTTTCTTTTGATAAATTAATAAATGTTTTTAGTTCCTCAAACGCGTCAAACCAATTATTAATTTCTCCTACATTTTTATATCCGCAATTTTTTAATGAATTACTAAACGCAATTAATTGTTCTTTATAACTTCCTTTATAAATACCTGCATGTCTAAAATAAATCTTTTCTTGAAATGTTTCATTTATCAAATATGTCTTTCCAATACGTCTTCTACCATATACTGCGACAAAAGTTGATTGATTTGAATTATAACTTTCTTCTAACATTTTGATTTCTTTTTTTCTACCAATTATCATATAATGCTTACCTTCCTCTTCAATTTAAAGTATACGATAATTTTCGATTATAATCAATAAGGTTTCGGCGGAAAGTCGTTATTTTTTGCAGATTCCGCCGAAACCTCTTGTAATTAATTTTGCTTTAGAAAAATATTTAACTGAAGAATATGATGATGATTTAATTATGTCTGCGAGCATTGAATTTAAAGAGATTTAATTTTAAAATTCAGTCAATCCATGATAAAAGAAATAAGCTTTTTTCTACTAGAATTATATCAATATCATTCAATTTATCATTCTTAAATTTTAATGGGTCATTTAATGGGTCATTATAATTCGCATTCGTTAACGAAGATTAAAATTTGTATGTATTAATACACCAAATTATAAATTTTGTAAAGGTTAAAATAAAAGTGTTGGAAAAGGGCAACGAAAAAATGTTGGTTCT